>JAAYMG010000047.1 GCA_012521525.1 Clostridiales bacterium
CGCCGAGCCGGCATTTGTTGCATGACAGGCATGCGTTTTTCAGTTCTTCCCATCTGTCCATTGATTACCAACCCTGATTTTATATGATTTATTGAAAAATAACTGTTTTTATGGTGTCCCTATATAAACGGGATTTTCTTTTTATATACTAACACATTTGCTTTGGATCAACAACCTGCTTAAATTGGAACTTGCCCGGTACGGGTTTTGTTTTGCCTGACGCAAACCTACAAGGCGGCACAAAGCCTAAGCTTTGTGCCGCCTTGTACTGAGTAAGCCTGTAAGCCGAGTTCTGTCGAGAACGGTCATCTTTCTGGGATGTATGTTGCCATACACCTCAAGCCATCTGTCCGGGGATGCCGGGCCAGCTTAGCCCCCGAGTCGATGTTGCACCGGATAGAGTTTACAGGATTTCACGGTCTCCCGCAAAACCGGTGAGCTCTTACCTCACCTTTCCACCCTTACCAGGTCGGACAAAGCCGTCCTGGCGGTATATCTCTGTTGCACTTGTCCTGGAGTCGCCTCCGGCGGGTGTTACCCGCTATCCTTGCCCTGTGGTGCTCGGACTTTCCTCACGAATTGCTTCGCGCGACCGTTCAGCTTACTCACATAGATATTTTAGATAAATCGCATCCGGCTGTCAATGCCTATAAGTATGGTAAAAATGGGTTTTGATCTGAAACAGGCGGCAAAGTATGGGCCGGATAAATGTTTGTTATTGCATATATATTGATTGACTGAATTTGTTATTTAAATTAAAATAGTAATTAAATAAAATTAAGCATTTTTGGAAGGAATTGCATCTGGCGAAATATATTGTTGTGCAGACTGAAGACAAACGTTTCTTATTTGTCATATAGAAACAAAGGGGAGTGTTTCTCATGCAGGACTTCGGCAAAAGGAAAGTCCGGGAAACTGTCGGGGATGAAAAAGAAAATGATCTGGAGCAGCTGATAAAAAAACTGGAGGAGAGCTCGGCGCTGTTTCATACCGTTTTTGAACAGGCGCCCGTAGGAATAGCCGTCGGTCACAACGAAAAGTGGATCTTTGACCCGACGAGTTCGCTTCCCGGTATCAATTCTGCTTTTGAGAAGATACTCTGCAGGTCGAAAAAGGAGCTTGCAGATATTAGCTGGATGGACATCACCCATCCGGACGACCTGCAGGCCGACCTGGTCATGTTTCAAAAGCTGAAGTCAGGAGAAATCGACTCCTATAGCATGGAAAAGCGGTTCATACATCCGGACGGCTCGGATATCTGGGTGCGCATGACGGTCGTTCCCCTTAAGTTGGAAAATGATATCTTTGCGCAGATGGCAGGGTTGGACGGAGATGAGGCACCGGATGAAACGGGGATAAGATCAAAAGATTTCAAGCACATTTGCATACTGGAGGATATCACAAAGAGAAAAATCATAGAAAAGGAACTGAGGGAGAGCGAGCGAAGCAAATCAGTCCTCTTGTCGAACCTGCCGGGCATGTCGTATCGCTATAGTTATGGAAATGGAAGAACGATGGAGTTTGTATCGGAAGGCAGTTTCAGACTGACCGGATACAGGCCTGAATGCCTGATAAAGGACAGGGATATCGGCTATGACGACCTTATCCTTGAACAATACCGCCAGGCCCGCTGGGATGAATGGAACAAGGTGCTTTCCAGACGGGAACCCTTCAGGCTGGAATATGAAATCGCTACAGCTGACGGAAGCCGGAAATGGGTCTATGAAACAGGGCAGGGGGTCTATGATGATGACGGCAGGGTGGAAGCTCTGGAAGGCATTGTGATAGACATTACCGGAAGGAAGCAAAGGGAACTTGAGATCAACCGGTTGAAAAACCACGACTACCTGACCGGGCTTAACAACCGCAGGTATTTTGTTGAATTGCTCTCTGATGAAATCATGCGTGATCCTGTTGTTAAACGCGCCGTGTTGCTCATATACCTGCGCCACTATAACACGGTGAATTTGATCTATGGTTATCCATATGGAGAGAGCATAGTAAAAGAGCTCGCCAACGAGCTCCAACATCACGTGAGGGATAATATCCTGCTTTTTAAGATTTCGGCGGACCGCTTTTGCTTTTACGTGCGGGATTATGAAGAAAGCAATGAACTTATATGCCTTTGCGACCTTATCAGGGAATCGTTCAACAAGTCGGTCTATTTCAAAACCATAGGCGGTGGTATAGGTATCTATGAAATAGAGCGAGATGTGATAGATCCTGAGGTAATATTGAAGTGCGCGGCTATAGCGGCATCAAATCAGAACAACACCCTCGAACCGGAATATACGTTCTTCAGCAAAGAAATGGAAGCCCGGCTGCTGCGCAAGGCGATGATAAAAGAAGAGATTGCGGTATCCACATCCCGGATGTCTCATGAATGCCTTTCATTAGCTTTTCAGCCTATCGTCAGCTTGGATGGTGCTATAGCCGGATTTGAGGCACTATCGCGTTATGAAAGCGAGAACCTTGGGTGCATAAGCCCCGAAGAGTTCATACCGATTGCGGAAGAAACACAGCTGATCATTCCGTTGGGTGAAATGATCATTGATAAAGCGTGTGCGTTCCTTAAGGAAATCGAAAGCCTTGGATATAATGACATAAAGCTTTACATAAACATATCAATAATCCAGCTTCTGCGTGATTCATTTCCCGCCGATATATACAGGATAGTAAAGGAGAAGGGAGTAAATCCTTCCAACCTGTGCCTGGAAATAACCGAGTCGGTGTTCTCGTCGAATTTCAAGGCAGTCAACGAAAGGCTTCAGCAATTCAGGGAGTTGGGATTCAGCATTGCACTTGACGATTTTGGAGCGGGGTACTCGAGCCTGTCAAGAGAAAGGGAACTGAACGTCAATTACCTCAAGCTCGATAAACATTTCATTGATGATTTGACTTCGGCCAACAAGCTGACTATTGTCGGGGATATCATTTCAATGGCGCACAAGCTTGGACATTATGTAATTGCGGAGGGCGTTGAGAACGAAGTCCAGAAGGACCGGCTTTGCGGATACAGCTGCGATTATATGCAGGGCTTTTTATTCAGCCAGCCGCTTGTAGACACTGCGGCTTTGGAATTTCTGAAAGAATGGAAGAAAAAATGATCCGACCGGGCAGGCAATCCGGTTTAGCGGGTTGAATTACCTTTTCATTAGTTATATAATTTTTATCCGTCATCGAGTATGCGACCGTAAGAGTGGATGCCGCATATTCAGATCAAATATGCGAGGTTCAGGTGTTATGGACTTTGAGGGATATTTTGGTGCTCATATCGGAAAGAAGGTAGCGGTTTGCGGACTTGGCGTCAGCAATATACCTCTCATCAGGATCCTGCGCAGTCGCGGGATAGAAGTTGAGGCAAGGGACCGAAAGACAGAGGACGAGCTTGGCGACACCGCCGTACTGCTTAGAGGGATGGGTGCGAAACTCATATGCGGAGACGGTTACCTTAACGACATCGATGCGGATATAATTTATCGCTCACCGGGAATGCGGCACGACCTGCCGCAGTTTGAGAGGGCGGTGCAAAACGGCGCCGTACTGACCTCCGAAATGGAGGCCTTTTTTGAGGTCTGCCCGTGTACTGTTATCGGTGTTACCGGAAGCGACGGAAAGTCCACGACCTCGACCGTTATTTCAAGGATGCTTGAGAATGCCGGATACAGGACCTGGCTTGGTGGAAACATAGGTATGCCCCTTCTTGATAAGGTGCCCGAAATGGAACCGGATGACTATGTCGTTGTTGAACTCTCCTCGTTCCAACTGATGACGATGAGGAAAAGCCCGCATATCTCTGTCATAACGAACGTAACGCCGAATCATCTTGATGTCCATAAAGACATGGACGAGTATATCGAAGCCAAACAGAGGATATTCAGTTTCAGGACTGACGGCGGAAGGACCGTTCTGAACTGGGACAATCAGGTGACCCGAAATTATGCGCTTTCTGCAAAGGGTGCGATTTTCTTCTTCTCATCCCGTCAAACGCACGAAGAGATATGCGAAGCTGCCGGGCAGCTTGGGATAACCGATTTCGGACGTGTATCTACCGTCACGCTGCGAAACGGCGTAATCACCGTAAATAAGGGTGTGAAACATGGACCGGAGCGGGTCGTTGACATTTCGGATATAAAGATACCGGGAATGCACAATGTAGAAAACTACATGGCCGCGATCGCTGCGGTCGAAGGGATTGTTCCTTGCAGCACCGTAGTCGAAACTGCCAGGACATTCGAGGGAGTCGAGCACCGCATCGAATTTGTCGGTGAGTATGACGGGGTGCGTTACTATAACGATTCGATCGCTTCTTCGCCTACCCGCACGATAGCAGGCTTGAGGTCCTTTCCCCAAAAGGTTATCCTGATAGCCGGCGGGTATGACAAACACTTGTCATATGATCCTCTTGCACAGGTAATGCCGTCGCATGTCAAGGCTTTGGTGCTTATGGGGGCGACCAAGGGGAAGATCAGGGCTTCGGTCGAGAAGCTGCCTGAGTGCGCAGACATACCGATATGCGAGGCAAACACTTTGGAGGAAGCAGTGCTGTCGGCAAAAAGCATGGCAAGTGCAGGGGACATTGTGCTGTTCTCTCCGGCAAGCGCGTCTTTTGATATGTTTGTGAATTTTGAACAGCGTGGCAGAGCTTTCAAGGATATTGTCAGAAAGTTTGCAGGATAGGGATCCCGATGATTTGATACGATGAGTCAGCTATATATGATCAGATAAGGAAGTGTTATGTTGGATATTCATGAGGTTTTGCGTGAGCTGAGCATGACTGCCGGGCCTTCCGGGTTTGAGCAGACAGTGGCCCAACGGGCAGCCCGGCTTATGATGCCGTATGTGGATGAGGTCGGCACGGATGCTTTATTCAATGTATTCGGTATAAAGCGTTCAAAAAAGGAGGGGGCCAGGAAGCTGCTGTTTTCTGCCCATCTGGATGAGATAGGGTTGATGGTGACTAAAATTGAAGACGGATTTCTCCGTTTCAGGACGATCGGAGGTATCGATCCCAGGATCCTGCCGGCAAAGGAAATAAAAGTCCTTACGGATCCGCCGGTGTTCGGTGTTATAGGTGCACTGCCGCCCCATCTCCAGACAAAGGATGAGAACAAAAAACCGATCCCGCTCGAAAAGCTGAGTATCGACGTGGGTATGACTCAGGAGGAAGCCGAAAAGCTCATACCTATAGGCACTCCGGCAGTGTTTGCCGAAAAAGCCGTGGAGCTTCAACCGCCTTATTTTTCCGGTAAGGCGATGGACGACCGTGCATGCTTCGTGATACTTTTGCGCATGCTGGAGCTGCTTAAGGACGAAGAACTGGATGTAGACCTGATCGTACAGGCAAGCTCGCAGGAGGAAGTGGGAGCAAGGGGAGCGACGGTCGGAGCGTTCAGGCACAACCCCGATTATGCGATAGCAGTGGACGTTACCCATGGGCAGACACCAGATGCGCCAAAGGACCGCACCTTCAAGCTTGGCGGAGGGGCCTGCATATCCATGGGGCCAAACACGAACCGCAAGCTTGCAAAGACTCTTATCAAGCTGGCAAAGGCAAACGAAATACCCTGGCAGCCTGAAGTGATGGAAGGCCGTACGGGTACCGACGCCTGGCCGATGCAGGTCACGCAAAAGGGCGTAGCCACCGCAGTCGTTTCACTGCCCTTGAAATACATGCACACGCCTGCGGAGGTCATCAATACCGACGATCTTGAAAACGCAGCAAAGCTGCTCAGCGAGTTTGCGAAGTGTCTGGAAAGGGGTGAGTTATGATGCTCCAGCTGATCAAGGAACTTTGCTCTTTGGACGGCGTATCCAGTTTTGAGGACGCCGTGCGCGAGTATATCAGAAACCGGATCGCACCCCATGTGGACGAGATGTATGAGGATGTAATGGGTAATCTCATTGTCCATAAAGCGGGAAGCATGGTGCCGCCGAGCAAGATCATGTTTGCCGCTCACATGGATGAAGTCGGGTTTATTATAAAGAATATTACTGATGAGGGATATCTTCGCTTCGGGACAGTGGGCGGTATAGACACTCGTGTTATTATAGGCAAGAGGGTGCTTGTCGGCGAGAAGCATGTACCGGGTATAATCGGGATAAAGGCCGTCCACCTCGTAGGCGAGGAGGAGAAAAAGACCGTTCCCAAAATAACGGATATGTACATCGACATTGGCGCAAAGGACAGGGAAGATGCCCTGAAAACGGTAGATATCGGAGACTATGCGGTATTCGATTCAGATCCTGTGGAGTTCGGCAATGGATTCCTGAAAGCCAGGGCGATAGATGACAGGGTCGGATGCGCAGTGATGATCAAACTGATAGAGGAAGGCCCCGACGTTGACGCGTGGTATGCTTTCACGGTACAGGAGGAGGTCGGGACCCGCGGTTCGGGACCTGCCGCATATGCCGTAGATCCTGACATTGCCATTATACTTGAGGGGACGACTGCGGGGGACATGCCCGGCACAAAACCCCACAAGAAAGTATGCTCTCCCGGAAAGGGCGCGGTGCTGCCATTTATGGATCTGTCTGCGATTTATGACAGGGATGTTCATTCGACGCTCATCAAGATCGCCGAAAGGAACGGGATCCCCTGGCAGCATAAGGAGACAGTGGCCGGCGGTACCGACGCAGGGACGGTGCAAAGGACTCTTGACGGAATAAAGGTCGGCGTGATCTCGGCGGCTGTCCGATATATACACTCGCCTGTATGCGTCGCTTCGATCGGGGATTTTGATTCGATTTATCGCCTGGCATATGAATTTTTGAAGACATGCGGAGGGTTACAGAATGTTTGATATATTTGAAACTTTGGCCAGACTCGCGTCTGTCCATTCGCCGGCAGGTTTTGAGACTCCGGTGGCGGAAACCATAGCCGAACTTGCCGCTCCCTATGCGGACGAAATCAGGACCGATGCGCTGGGCAACCTTATCGTCTGCCGCAAGGCCAATGCAGGAAATGAAGGAAGTTATGATCCGAAAAAGGTCATGATCTCTGCCCACATGGACTCCATAGGCATGATAGTCACCCATGTTGATGACAACGGATATATCCGTTTTTCAAACATAGGAGGCCTTGCGCCCGCAGTTCTGTTGAATGTACCTGTCAGGTTCGCCAACGGCACCCGCGGCGTTATCGCCAAGGAAGGCAAGGCAGAGATTAAAGAGCTCAGTCTGGGCGATTTATATATCGATATCGGTGCGTCGTCAAAAGAGGAAGCGACAAAAAAAGTCAATATCGGGGATGTTGCCGTCTACGCTGCCGAGACATATATGGTCGGAGAAAAGCGGGTAGTCTCCCCTTATTTGGATGACCGCATAGCCTGTGTCGTGCTGCTGATGGTACTCGAATCGGTAAAAGAGAGCAAAAACGACCTGTATTTCGTGTTTTCCGCGCAGGAAGAAGTCGGGACCAGGGGATCGAAGACCGCGGCTTTCGGCATAGAGCCGGACGTAGGCTTGGCTGTTGATGTAACATCGACCGGGGATATTCCCGAAGTGGATGTACCTATGCAATGCTCGCTGGGCAAGGGTGCAGCCATAAAAGTAATGGATGCATCGCTTATATGCTCGCCGAAGGTCGTTCGCAAGCTGGAGCAGCTGGCTAAAGAATTCGATATAAAGTACCAGTTTGAGGTTTTACAGCGCGGAGGTACTGACGCAGGATCGATCCAGTTGTCCAGATCCGGCGCATATTCCGGCGCCGTATCCATTCCGACACGTTATATACACTCGCCGCAGGAAATGTGTGATTTGGATGATGTCAGGGCTGCGGCTGCGCTTGTCGGCCTGTATGCTGCCAATGAACTGGATTTTTGATCGTCGCCTGATATTATCCTGACCGAACCGGTATAGCTAAACAGGCAGCTTATATATAGCTGCCTGTTTGATTTTTTTTACATACCGGTTATTGTAAATCCATATAGTGGAATAATGTACCATTGCTTCAATGTTTATCAGTGCTTTATAATTATATATTGAATATATATTGATTCAGTTGATTGATGAAATAAGGTAGTTTTATAATGTTTGCATGGCTGAAAGATGTTTTCTTCTATCGTATTCCTGCTGAGCATAAGGTTCCGTTTGAATCGGAAATATTCAGGACCAACATATTGAGTGCAAAGATAACTGCGCTTGTATTATTGCTGTCAAGCCTGGTTTTGGCAATAGTTTATATTATTGAAACAGATTATGGCCACATTCTGTTTGAACTTATTTTTATAACTTTCTTTATATTGACGTCGGTATATTATCTGATCCTGGACAGATTATCAAAGAATGTTGATAAGTACTTGCGCACCATCAAAACCATAAGCTGCATTTATGTCGAGCTTGTGTTGAGTTGTGCTGCCGCATTTTCGGCATATCATCAGGATAACGCATTTTGCGGTATATTATATATGGCACTGGTTTTCGTGTTTTGCTATTGCTTTTATTGTGAGTCCGTCAAACTTCTCATCATATTAGGGATTTCACAGACGTTTTATTTACTGGTGACATTTTTGAAACATGGTATATCCGGGACGCTGGTATCTTCGGCAATACTGACATGGATGTACTTAGCGCTATCATATATACTTTCACGGCTCTCATATCGAAGCAAGTTTTACGAGTACATCACCAAGGCAATAATCCAGGAAAAAAATGAGCAGCTGTCAAGGCTTAATGAAGAACTTACAGAAACGAACCTTCAACTGAAAAAACTCTCTTATACCGACAGCCTGACCGGATTGAGCAACAGGCGCCATATGAATGAGATACTTCAAAAAGAGTGGGAGCGGTGCCGCACGGAAAAACGACCGCTGTCGCTTCTTATGATCGATATCGACAATTTCAAGGCGCTCAATGACCTGTTCGGGCATCCTGTGGGAGACGATTGCCTGCAGCAGATCGCAGCATTGATGAAGCATATCCTGGACGACACCGGTGCGGTACTGGCCAGATATGGCGGTGAAGAGTTCATGGTAGCACTGCCATGCACCGATGAAAGCCATGCCTATAACATTGCCGAGCAGCTGCGCACCGGTGTTGAGAAACACATGTTTGCTTGGAGAGGTCACGGGTCGGAGATCCTGATAACCATCAGTATCGGCGTTGCTTCGATCGTTCCCGATGACGAGTACAGCATTGATGACCTCATCCTTTCTTCGGACAAGAGCATGTACGTCGCAAAGAAAAGCAAGAATAAAACCATAGTGCTTCCTGTTCAAAAAGTCGAGAAAAGACAGACACTGAAACTGATAGCAAAGCCGTAATTTACTGATACAGTTCATTTTTTAGAGCATCACGATTATAGTCAAGGTCGATGGCGATAACGCTCCTTCCGTTTATTGAAGCGTAGTTCCATGTATCATCGAATGGGACCCTTAACTGCTCAATGGTAAGGTCGTCACTTGTTATCGCTTCCAGACCGAGTTCTATGATCGTGTTTATTTTTATGTTCGTTTTTACATGTTCAGCGGTCGTCAGGATCAGCTGAGCAAGCTTACCCAGGCTGTTTTCGCGTTTGGCGCGATTGAACAGCGCAACCATTATGTCGCGCTGCCTTTGGGTCCTGTCAAAGTCACCGTTGGTGGAGCGGCGGTTGCGGCAATGGATAAGGACCTGCTTGCCGTTGAGGAGATATGTTCCTTCCTTCTCGGGGAGCTTCTCATCTTCCCGCATCTGCTCGTTTATATGCCGGACTTCGGCTTTTGTCAGCCGGACTTCGACACCGCCCAGGATATCAACTACGGAGATAAGCCCGTCAAAATCTATCAGTACATAATTCTGGATATCAAGATCGAAATTCTCGTTTATAGTGTTTATCAGCATACCCGTACCGCCATATGCGTAAGCAGCGTTGAGACGGTCCCATCCGCGGCCAGGGATACATATCCAAATGTCGCGCAGAAATGACGTCATGTGTACGGTCCTGCTCTCCCTGTCATATGTCAGAAGCATCATGACGTCAGACCTTCCGGTCTTCTTGTCGTTGTCATTTACGTCAGTGCCTATGACCAGCACATTGAGGACATCTTCTTCGATAGTTGGCTGCCTGAATATCGCTTCGTCTACAGGAGCCATCACTTCGATGTCATCATTTTCGTCAATGTTATCGGGAGCACCCTGCAAGGTTGTAAGTTCCGGTACGTCAAAAGTCAAACTGTCAATATAAGCGGGCTTGTCAATGATGTCGATCTCATGTTTCATCTGATTGGAGACTCTGAAGAACATTTCAATACAGGCTAACGTGGCTGCCAGCAGGAGGGTCGCAAAAAAGAAGCCGATACGGAGTATCCAGCTTTTACTGGTATATTTTGTGTTCATTCGGCAACACGTCCTTAGAGCAAAATAGACATCGTTCAGCACACTGTCTATATTACAAAAACCGGTATTAAAAATTTCTTAATCCACTCAAAATCGTGTCAAACCCGATTTCGATATTTACTTACAATGAGACAATATTATAAGTGAAGTTCAAGGGACCGCCTGATTAAAGGCCCGGGCGCAGCGGGAAAAATGTCGAAAATAAATTTCGAAAATCGCAGATTTACGACAATAACCGTGGTTGAAATATGCTAATATTAACGTAAATTCGCATAAATGCAGTAATTTGTCTTTATATTACGGAAGATGCCGTATGGCTGTTGTCGGATAATTTGCAGGGAGTTTGATGCTGGTTATGAAGCACACCGATGAAATCAAGGATGGGGCGAAGTCAACGGCATACCAGATCATTGACGGACAGACAAGCATGTTCGCTCCGATTTATCAGAAATCATTGTACATAAGATGTTTCGGAGGATTTACGGTAAGTTACAACGGAAAACCCGTAAACTTTCCTACTCAGAAGGCGGAAGAAATATTGGCTTACCTTGTCAACTGCGGAAGGGATGCCGTTATGAGGGACCTGATAATCGAGGATTTATGGCCCGACATGTACCTTGTGAACGGGATCAACAACTTCCATGTAAATCTCTACAATATGAGGAAAGCTTTCAAAGCGATCGACCTGGGCGATATATGCATCCATTCGAAAGGAAGGTACTACCTTAATCCCGAGCATGTATATTGCGATGCGTGGCAGTTTGACGGGATCATGGAACTTCTGCGGGCGTGCCAGTTTCAAAATTTGTCTCTCTTGGAGCAGGCTTCTGAACTTTACCGCGGACAGTATTTTGGCATGAACGACTATAGCTGGTCGGCGGAACGGCAGTACCAGTATGAACACTGTTTTGAAACCGTTCAGAATAAACTCTATGACATGTATATGGAACAGGGGAGATATAGCAAAGCGGTGTACGCGATGCGCAGGCTGATATCCGTCAACCCGCTTTCGCCCGAACCTTATGATAAGTGCATACATGCTTATCTGAGAGGGAACCAGCCCTCGGCAGCGCTGAATCATCTCCTGATGCTGGAGCAGATATACATAAAAGAGTTGGGTGAGCCTTTGCCCGGATCGTTGTTAGAGATCAAACACATGCTGACATCCGGAAGACGAAAAGATGTCGCACTCAAAAGATGATTTATCACAGATCAAAAATTCTGGAGAGCGGTATAGGGGATATATGTATGGCACAAACATATGAAAATATCAAGGTTGTCAAACAGGATGAAGTTAAAATAAGCAATATTGACAGTAAAGCCAGGGAAAGCGGTTGGAAAATACTTAACCCTGCAGGCAGTGACTCACAATACTCGATTGAGCTATCTGATTTATTTTTTTTGCTCAGAAAGCGAAAATACATATTACTTGTTATGTTCATAGTATTTTCCATATTAGGTTACTGTATTGCAAAAATAACTTATGTTCCTTCATACTACG
>JAAYMG010000048.1 GCA_012521525.1 Clostridiales bacterium
AAAGCTCCCGGGAATGGCTGCCCTTGCCTCGAACAGGTCCGAAAATTCTCCTGTCCTGATCATTTGCACCATGATATTGCCAAGAGCAGTCCCTTCGGTCGGACCGGCATATACCGTTTTTCCAGTGTAATTTGCGGTAAGCTGATTGAGATAGTCGTTCTGGCTGCCCCCTCCGACGATGTTTATTGAGGAACAGCTCTTGCCGGTCAGCTTTTCAAGCTGCCCGAGAGTTTCGGCATAGCTTTTTGCCAGGCTGGCATATACGCACTGCAGCAGTTCGCCTACTGTCCCGGGAACGGCCTGACCGGTCTTCCTGCAGTAGTCCCTGATGGCTTCGGTCATGCTGACGGGGGACAGAAAGCTGCTGTGGTTGACATCGATTTGTGTTGTGAAGTGGCTGTTTTCCGATGCCATCCGGCTCATCTCATCGAAGCTGTACTTGTTGCCGAGCTCTTTGCGGATGCACTGTATGATCCACAGACCCATGATATTTTTCAGGTAGCGGTATCTATAATCATAACCGCCCTCGTTAGTGAGATTGGCCAGGCGGCTGTCCTCGTTTATTACAGGGCAGGGAAGCTCCGTGCCCATCAGGCTCCAGGTACCGCTGCTGATATAAAAGGCATTCTCGTCGCAGGCCGGCACAGCCAGAAATGCTGAACCCGTATCGTGGGTGGCAGGAAGGACCACTTCGCAGTCAAAACCGACTTCTTCGATGATTTCCGGTGAAAACCTGCCCAGCAGAGTTTTTGGCATGCTGAGTTTTCCAAAAAGTCTTTGCGGATATCCAAGCACATCAATCAATTCGCGGTCCCAGTCCCTGGCAACCGCACTAACAAGGCCGGTCGAGGTAGCATTTGTATATTCGTTGCTTTTTACGTTTGTCAGCAAGAAGTTCAGGTAGTCGGGTATCATCAACAGTGTCTGTGCGTTTTCCAGTATATCGGGTGACTGCATTTTGTGAGCGTAAAGCTGATAAATGGTGTTGAACAGCTGCTTTTGAATGCCGGTCCGGGAATAAAGCTCCTGTTCAGAAATCAGCTTTGACACTTCAATGTCCATTTTTTCGGTCCTGTGGTCACGGTAAGCATATGTGGGCCCAAGTATCCGGTCATGTCCGTCGAGCAGGACGTAGTCTACCGCCCAGGTATCGATACCCATGGAAACGGGGATCTTTCCCGCTTCACGGCACTTTATCAACCCCTGCTTTACTTCGCGAAAGATCATGTCCAGATTCCAGCATAAGTGGCCATCGGCTTCCACCATGGAGTTATCGAAACGGTATACTTCCTCGAGAAAGATCCTGCCGTCCTCGACATGTCCCAGGATATGCCGTCCGCTTGAAGCGCCGATATCTACTGCGAGATAATATGTGTACATTTTTACCTCCGGCTGCAAACAGAAAATGATTGATTGTGCATGATAATGTTGTATATTGTGTGTTATATATAAGAGTATACTATATCAAGACAGCAAATGCAATAAATACTCGACGAATGAAACAAAAACGTGGATTCTGCGATAGCAAATCCACAGACAATCTAAAGCAATACCAAAAAAACAAAGGATACTTAAGAGTTATTCAAGGTTGGATGTATAAGCAAAGAAATGACCCGGCAGAAGCAACTGCTCTATAAAATATGTTTATGGTTTGCGCCATATATGGTATAATCATTTGATGAAAAAAGCAGCTTCTCGGATTACATATAAATAAATGATATATTTCGTTATTGAGATTTGCGTAATTATTGTGCTGCCCTTAGCAGTGTGAGTTTTTCTTCATCACCGGTAAAACTGCGTGAGGTCAGCCGTTTGCATATAAAGTCAGGAGATGAGAAAACCATTATGAGTGAGACCCTTACAAAGAAATCAGGTTTGAGCAAAGTCCGGCTGATGCGCCGGAGACTGGCACCGATCTACCTTAGCCTGTGCTTTCTTAGTTTCTTTATAGTAGATTTCTCCTTGCGGTTCATTTACAAGCATCTGTTTACGGTTGGGCTTTTCTCCATCACTCCCATGCTGTTTTCGATATTCTGGTCCCTGCTGCTTACAGGGATCATAGGGATGCTGCCGGGTCTGGCAAAACGCATTACCATGATGCTTCTTATTACTGTGTTTGGAATTTTCAGCGTTGGTCACGCCGTGATATTCAACATTTTCGGCAACTTCTTTTCTTTTGCCGACTTTGCCTATCTCGGCGACGGTGCGAGGTTTTTCAGCTTTAGTTACCTGAAAGTAAGGAAGCTGCTGGTATGCAGTGTACTTATCGCATTTTTTTTGATGGGGATCGCAGCCTGGCTGTCTTCTGCCGCAAATCATGGTGCGGCCAGGAAAAAAGAACTTATCAGCTGCGCGGCATTGATCGTACTGTCTGTTTGCGCGATATTGCTTGTCCACACAAAACTCATGAAAGACAGCAACAAACAGCAAATGAGCTGGAGGACTGCCATTATGGAGCAGCCTGAGAGCGTGATATATGGGGACTTTTCAAACGTAAACCAGTGCATGGGGATAGCGGGATTATATCAGTACACAGCGCGCAGTCTTGCCGTTTCGACCGGACTGGAGCGCTGGATCGAGACTTCTTCCGTATATGAAAAGCTTGACGGCATTTACGGGGAGCGGGTCGGAAAATACGGCGCTGAAAATGAGATGACTGGGGTTTTTGAGGGCAAAAACCTGATCATGATCATGATGGAGTCGATAGATACATGGATGGTAAATAAGGATTACATGCCCGAGCTTTATGCCGTACAGCAGAAGAGCATCAACTTCACACGCCACTACACGCCGCTGTTTATAAACGCGGGCACTTTCAATACCGAATTTACAGCCCTCACAGGATTACTGGCGCCCACATACGGAGTCCGAAAAGGAGCCTACACATCCAATGACTATTCGTGGTCCCTGCCGAGTCTTTTCAGGGAGAGGGGCTATTCGGCAAATTCGTTCCACAGCGCCGAGCCGGTCATATATGACAGGGGCAATATACACAGGAACATCGGCTTTGAGAATTATTACTGCTGGTATAATCTCGGGATGGAAAATTACATGAAGGACAGCCAGCTTATCAACGGGTTTGACAAGATGGTTGCAAACGAACCGTTTTTCAGCTTTGTCATAACATACTCAGGTCACGGTCCATATACCGACGAGATGGCTGCGATATCCGGGCCGCATTATGAGAAAGCGGTAGAAAAAGCCAGATTATACGGGGTTACCGGGGACGATAAAAATGCCCTGGAGTATTATCATTCAATAGCTCACGCAATGGAGACAGACGCTTTTATCGGGGCCCTGATGGACAGGCTGGAGAAAACGGGCCTTATAGAGGATACTGTCGTCATCATTTTTTCGGATCATTACTCAAAGTACCTGACAGATACCGACTTCCTGCTCAGGCTCAAGGGTGTAAGCAATTT
>JAAYMG010000049.1 GCA_012521525.1 Clostridiales bacterium
AAACACACCGGATAGGAAATGGACAAACCTGTCAAGCCATGGGAGCAAATCATAATATTTATAACCCAGCCCCAGAAATACAGCCAGGAATACATCGGTTTGAAACAAAAAGACCGTAAATCCATTCAGTCGGATATCGATAAGGCTGAGCAGCCAGGGTATAAAGGTTAGAGCTATTGTGATAACACCGTTAAAGATTTTATTATATTTGCGCTTAAATATTTGTACTAAAGTCGTAACCACTACTGCTGCCCGTATCAGGTTTGTATAGTAGAATAGAAACTCCATATAAACACTTCCATACTGCTTTTCTGGCGTTAATGATCACACAGCCGTGCATATATTATGCCCGTTTCTTTCCAAAGGATTTATATTATAAGACGATTCGG
The DNA here is from genome assembly GCA_012521525.1 of Clostridiales bacterium. Classification (GTDB taxonomy): domain Bacteria; phylum Bacillota; class Clostridia; order Oscillospirales; family JAAYOS01; genus JAAYOS01. The sequence continues at coordinate 390 of JAAYMG010000049.1, forward strand.
CTGTCAAAATGTATGGTTCGGACAGAAGATATTGTGAAGTTACGGTTATTAGTCATAATTTGTCTTAAGATAGCCCATGGAGTAGATGGATCATATGGAGTATGTCCTCGAGACAATCAATCTGACCAAGAAGTACAGGGAAACAACTGCATTGAAAAATGTGAACCTGCAGCTGATAAAGGGGACCTGCGATCATAGGGCATTTGCCTTGATGAGGAATAGATCAAGATAGCTTCTCTCCGGAGAGGAGCTTCTTTCTGTCGCTTCCCTGTTTTAGAACTTGCATGAGTTCCTGTTTGTTTTTTGTCTGTATGAGTTCGTTCAGATATTTAAGGCGCTCTATCAGGCCTTCTATTTCGCCGGAGAGATATTCGGCATTCTCGATAAAAAGCTCGGACCACATATATTCATTAAGCCGGGCGACCCTCGTCATATCCATAAAACTGCCTGCTGAAAAACCTTTATGTTCCATAGCCGTATCACTCATGATGTAAGCGCTTGAGACCACATGCGCAAGCTGTGAAGTGAAGGCTATCATCTTATCGTGGTACTCAGGTGTTGCGTACTGGACATGCCCGAAACCGAGCTCCAAACAGAACTTCCTTATATTGTCCACAACTTCAACTGTTGTGCCGTTTACGGGTGTCAGTATCATCGACGCGCCCCGGAAAAGGTCGAGCTTGGAATATTCGAAACCGGAGTACTCTATACCCGCCATCGGATGCCCGCCTATGAAGTAAAAGCCCGACTGCGCAGCGACAGGTTCAATTGCGGACACCACTTTGGACTTCACTCCGCAGCAGTCCATGACCACGGAGCCCTTCCTGAAAAGATCTGCTCTTTTGAGGACATAATCGATCGTGTCGCCGGGATACAACGCGATGATAACTATGTCGCAGCTTCCGAGACGATCATCGGTCAGGCGGTCGTCAATAGCTTTCAGCATCAACGCTTTCAGGGTAACAGGCTCCGATATGTCGTAGCCCCAAACAGTGTAGCCGGTGTTTTTCTTGATCGCCTTGGCAAATGAACCTCCGATAAGTCCCAATCCAACTATTCCGATATTCATGGACATCCTACCTCCGTCTGAATATAAGTATACGATATTGAAAAAGGCCCCGCAGCGTTAGCTGCGGAGCCTGTCCGGACTGAGTAAAGTCTATCAGTTGCAGTCTATGCAACTACTCTATCCCCTGCCTGCAGCATAACGCGAAAAGCCTTATCATAATAATAGTAATAATAGACAAGGCTGAGATAATAATATGCTGCTGCTGACAGACGAGTTACCATGTCGATCTCCGTATTATCGTAATTATGATGATCGCAACTTAAAGTTTTGATATCGCAATCAGGAAAGCCGCCAGTTATATTTGGAAAATAATATAGCACAGAAGATCGGATTTGTAAACACTTTATTTAACTACATTGTTGAAATATTTGATCATGGAAGATCATAAGATCCTTCAGTATCGAAGTGGTTCAGCAATCGCACAAATCAAGCATGGGCTTCATGTTGTCCCTCATTACAGGACAGTGGATGTCGATATCCTTATTGTAAACAGGATGATGGAACATGAGCCTTCCGGCATGGAGCAGTTGCCCGTGAATGTTGAGTCTTTCTGATATTTCCTTTGATTTATCATTATGATATATCTGGTCTCCTATGATAGGATGTCCCAGAGACATGCAATGTACCCGAAGCTGGTGTGTCCTGCCGGTTTCGGGTTCAAGTTTCAGTATTGATAAGTTGCAGTCTTCGTATCGTACTGTGTCAAGCACTTGGAAGTTTGTTATTGCTTTTGCTCCGTCTGCTGAAATACCCCGCTGTATATTTTCTTTTTGCAAACGGACTATGGGAAGGTTGATAGTTCCGCAGCCGGCAACGACCTTTCCGTAAACGATCGCCATATAAGTCTTCCTGGCTTTTTTGAGCGATTGGGAAAACAGCGCTTTCGCATAGGAACTTTTTGCAAAAAGGACGATCCCGGAAGTGTACCTGTCGAGCCTGTTCAATGCATGGCAGGTCGTACTGCCGCTCTGCGACAGGTAGCCCAGTACATAACCCATCAAAGTGTCAGTGAACTGTGTACGGGAGGGGTGTGTTATCATCCCTTCCGGCTTGTATACGGCGAGCAAAAAGTCGTCTTCATAAAGCACCGTCAGATCCCCATATTCGGCGGGTACTTCCTGAGGAGCCTCTGCCAAAGCGACATTTGCGGTCACAAGATCGCCTTCACGGCAGATATAGTTTGTAAAGACAGGGATCCCGTTGACACAAATCCCTTCAACGGTTTTTAACCGGCTAACCATCCTGCCCGAAAGCCCCATTTTATGTCTCAATATGGTCGTGATTTTTTTGCCGTCATCATCCGGACCGATCAGCTCTTTTAGTATCATTATTGCAAATGCTCCTATGTGCCACTAAGTAATGTGACATAATTTCAATACATAGTCTATATCACACTATGGTGTTTATTGCAACATAAACAGTAGTAAAAACACCCACGGACTGTTAATCTGTCCGATGGGTGCTTTTGATCATATAATCTTTAGCTTTTGGTATTGTCTTAGATGTCGTTGCTCATGAGAACTTAGCATGTCTCAATTCTTACTCAGGTGGTTTATCCCTGACGGAACCGGGCAAGGAAGTCTTTTGTCTCCTGCTTCTGCGGGTTGCCGAATATTTGCTCGGGTGTACCTTCCTCGAATATGACGCCGTTGTGCATGAAAACCACGCGGCTGGAGACATCGCGGGCAAACGCCATTTCGTGGGTCACGATAAGCATCGTGAGCCCTTCTTTCGCCAGGTCACGCATTACAGAGAGCACCTCGCCGACCATCTGCGGATCGAGTGCGGATGTCGGCTCATCGAACAGAAGGACTTCCGGCTCCATGGCAAGCGCACGCGCTATAGCCACACGCTGCTTCTGCCCGCCGGATATCTGGCGCGGTTTCGCATTGATGAACGGCGACATGCCTACCTTGTCAAGGTAGCTCAAAGCTTTCTGCATTGCGGTTTCCTTGTCGATCTTCAGGACCTTTCGCATGCCCACCATGCAATTTTGCAGGACAGTCATGTTGTTGAAGAGGTTGAAGCTTTGAAATACCATGCCCACTTTCGCTCTATAGGCGGGGACATTGAAATTCCTCCCGGTGATGTCCGTCCCGTGGAACAGTACTTCTCCGGATGTTGGGGTCTCGAGCAGGTTGATGCACCTGAGGAGCGTGGACTTGCCGGAACCTGAAGCGCCTATGATGCAGGTCAC
>JAAYMG010000050.1 GCA_012521525.1 Clostridiales bacterium
GTCGTTCCCATTCCCGCGCATTCGCTGTCGGAAACGGACTTCTCGTAAAGCAGCATGTTTGCGTTTGCCACCGATTCTACGGCGATCTCCTCTATGTATTTGGATGACATGCTGATCTTAAGCCGCTCTTTGACACTGCTGACGAACGTCTCGGCGGCAAGGGAACTGGCCAGTCCGCCTGCTTTTGCCCCTCCCATTCCATCACACACAACGCAGAGTGCGATGTTGTCATCGTAAAGAAGGTCAATATAATAGGCGTCCTGGTTTTCATGCCGGACCAGGCCTGTATCCGTTTTCCCCCATGCTTTCATATAACCCTCCATATACCGGCTCAAGGCCGCTTAGCGCCATGTCTGCGCCGCAGTTGCCCGCACGCGGCGTCGATATCGGCCCCCATGCGTCTGCGAACAGTGGTACGTATTCCGCCTTTAATCAAATCCCTCTCAAAAGAGGCGACTCTTTCGGGGTCGCTTGGCTGAAATGGCGCTCCTTCAACCGGGTTTAGCGGTATCAGATTGACATGAATGAGCGGCTGACATTCAGGTCCCATTCCCTTAAGCAGCTTTACAAGGTCAGCTGCATGATCGTCGCTGTCATTGACCCCCCTGGCAAGAAGGTATTCAAAGGATATCCTTCTTCCGGTCTTCAGACAATAGTATCTGCAGTCGTCAATCAACCGACTGACACCGCCCTGACGGTTGACCGGCATCATGCGGTTTCGGGTCCCATCGTCCGGTGCATGGAGGGAAACCGAAAGTGTCAGCTGCAGATCGAGTTCAGCAAGCCTCCTTATCCCACCCTCGGGACCTGAAGTAGAGAGGGATATGTGCCTCATGCCGATACCCAAAACATCCGGATGATTTACCAGCTCCAGGAACCGCACCACGTTATCGAAATTATCCAGGGGCTCACCGATACCCATTATAACTATGTTTGAGATCTTTCGCCCGGTTACCAGGCCTGAACAGCGCACCTGATCGATCATCTCGGACGCGGCCAGATTCCGGACCAGACCTCCCCTGGTAGAAGCGCAGAATGCGCAGCCCATACGGCATCCGACCTGGGAGGATATGCAAACCGAGTTGCCGTGCCGATATGGCATGACAACGCTTTCTATGGCGTTTCCGTCTATAAGTTCCCAGAGCAGCTTCACGGTTCCGTCCTTCGACTCCTGTTTCGTCAGGCATTTGGGACTGTACAGTATGCACTTTTCCTTCAGCTTTTCGCGAAGCGCCTTCGGTATGTTCGTCATCTCATCGAAGGAAGAAACTCCGGCACCTAGCCACCCGAAGATCTGCTTGGCCCTGAACGGAGGTTCGCCTTCGGTTTGCAGCAGTTGCGCTATTTCATTTTCCTTCATCGACTTTATATCATACATTATTTTTCCTCATAAGGCAAATGAAAAATCCGTCAAAATGAAAATTTTGAGGCCAAAGGGTAATCATTCCTGTATCAATATGCCCCAACGGCTGCGGCAGCTCAAACCCTTCGAGTTCGAACTCCCTGTTTTCGCCCAGGAATCTTTTTACAACACCGGCGTTTTCCGGATCCCTCCACGTGCAAGTGCTGTAGAGCAGCAGCCCTCCCGGCTTTAAATACCTGGAAACATTTTTCAGGATATTCAGCTGGAGTTCGGGAAGCCGGTCCGCCCTTTCCCTGTCCATATATCTGATATCGGGTTTCTTTCTTATGATGCCCAGACCCGAGCAGGGCACGTCACAAATTATCCTGTCAAATTTCCCGTCGTATTCGGGATCATAAACCGTCGCATCGGCTTTACCGACCCGGAGCCCCAGACCCATGCGTTCGGAACCCTCCCTGACCAGCTTCAGTTTCCGTTCGCTGATATCCAGTGAAGTTATTTCCGCTTTCCCGCAGGACAGCACGGCCGCCGCAAAGCTCTTGCCTCCAGGTGCGGCACAGACGTCAAGTATTCTTTCTCCGGGTTTCGGATCCAGCGCCATGACTGCAAGCATCGACGACGCGTCCTGCACCCAAAACCATCCCTGTCTGAATGCTCCCAGCCTGTCTATGGCCCCTGTATGCTGCAGATTGAGGCAGTTGGGTACGATTTCGTGCGGAGCAGTATCGACTCCTTCGTCCCTGAGGGCATCGGCCACTTCCCGGCTGCTTTTCATCAGGGTATTTACCTGGATGGTAACCGGCGGCGCTTCATTGTTCGCCGCAAGGACCTCCTCGGCCCGGTCCGGTCCCACCATTTCGACAAGTTCCCTGCAGATCCATTCGGGATGTGAGTAACGGATCGAGATCCGCTTTATATGATCCTTTTCGTTTATATCGTAAGGGTCATCGACAGATGCCAAAGCCCGAAGCACGGCATTCACGAACCCTGCCGATCTTCGATCTTTTCCCCTGCACAGCGCAACGGTCTCATTGACGGCTGCGCTCTCGGGGATCGAATCGGAGAACAGCAGCTGAAAAGCTCCAAGCCTTAGTATGCAGAGGACCCTGGTTTCCAGTTTATTTAGTTTGATCGATGAGTGTCTGCCGATATGGTAGTCGAGCAGCAACAGGCTTTGCAGCACTCCTCCGCAAAGGTATGTCGCAAAGGCCGAGTCCCGTTTATCGAGACCTGCTCTTACGATCGCATCTGACAGCTTGCGGGCTGACCATACTCCTCCGGCCTGCCATGCCGTCAGTGCGTCCAGCGCTACTTCGCGGGCATTCTTCCCGGCCATTCCAACCTCCTGAATCTAAAAGTCCTTCGTCCGCGCAATGATCTCAACGGCGCCTCCTGCTTAGCATCAAAAATCTTGTAAACTGTGCCAGCGAAACCGCCAGCGCAGCCAAATATGTCATGGCTGCGGCCCGAAGGACCTTCTTTGCCATATCGACTTCCTCATATTCAAGCAGGACAGAGCTTTCAAGTGCGCGAATAGCACGCTGAGAAGCGTTGAACTCCACCGGCAGCGTTATCAGCTGGAACACGATCGCAAGTGCGAAAAAAGCAAGCCCGATGTCGATCAATATCGGTATCGAAAGCAGGATCCCTATCAGGATGAGTGGCACGGTAAGCGAAGATCCAAACTGCGTTATCGGAATGATTGCCGACCTTAACCTGACGGGTCCATATCCCTCGGCATATTGCACCGCATGGCCGGCCTCATGTGCCGCTATGCCCACAGCCGACAGCGATGTGGACCCGTAGACTCCTTCGGAAAGGCGAATGACATTTTCGCGCGGGTCATAGTGATCGGTAAGATGACCCCCGATCGGTTCGATCCTTACATCGTATACACCGTTCGCATCAAGTATCCTGCGTGCGGCTTCGGCCCCGGTGATCGCCCTGCGGGAATGGACTTGTGCATATTTATTATAGGCGGACCGA
>JAAYMG010000051.1 GCA_012521525.1 Clostridiales bacterium
TAAAGCATATCCGACCCACGACGAAGGAACTAAATTCACAAGTTCCGGGCGGTCCGTTTTCATAAGCTTGGTAATGGCATCCGAAATCATCCTGATATTCTGCTCGTTTTTCCATGAACTTGTATGAGCTAATATATCCAGATGATATCGGCAGGGCCATTTTTCATTATCGTTGAAAACAAGCTGCTTACCTCCGCGAATCGGACGGGTAATATCCAGTACCGAATCAATCTCAAGAACACGCCGAAAACAATCTAACGACAGTCGGATCTGCGGTGATATGTCAATGACATCGTCGTATCCGGCACGAGCTATGCAGGCGCATCGAATCAAGTTATGCCCATGTCCGGTTACCTTGAACTCATCGATTATTTTTCCCCTTGTATCGTAACACAAATCATCTAAAGGAACAGATTCAAAGGCATCCATAGCCCGTTTGAGCACAGGCGTATCCTTTTCCAGGGCTTTTTCCGCCAGGTATTTTGTAGCGCCTTCCTGTGTATCCAGTCCTCCGTGAAGTTTTTTCCCTATCCAGCCATTCTCCTGCTGACACTCAATAATGCGTTTTATCATTTCTTCTTGCATGATTTGCTCCTGATACAGCGCAGCTTCATCGGCCGTAAGGTTATGTAAGATTTCGCTCTTTACACGACGTTTGATAGAGGGGTTCGCATTCTTAAGTAGAAAATCAATCGTCTTTTGCTTTTTACTTTTCACAGCTTAAACCTCCTCTAGTAACGAAGTGGTCAAGCATATCTATAGAGGCAGGATCATATTCCCGGTTACTCAGAATCAATATGGCCAGGTCTCTGTTGTCATTGAGATATTTCAGTTTATACATGTGATTTACCTCCTGAGTAAGGAGAAAATAAACAAAGCACTCTAGTATTTTTTCGATTAGAGTGCCTTGCCTCAGTTTATCTTCTTTCCGACCGGATTATTTCATATACCCGCATTTGGGACACACACCATATGCAATATTCTATGAAAAGCATTTATCCTTATATACTGTATATACTAATTTATACATCCTGTCAATGGTTTGGCCGGAATTTGAGTGCCTTTTCATCAATTATTTCAAAACTTTGATCTCGCAAGATCATCTTGCGATCGTATTATGCAATATCCAAATTTGAAAGGATGAAGGAAGTGTTGACATAAATCCCTGCTGAAAATACAATAAGGTTATTCTATCAATCATATGCCGATGTATTGCAACCGAAAAACCAGTGTACGAGCAGTCGGGGCATTTTTATCAGGAGGATAAGATCATGGGAAACAAATATTATAACTATAAGAAAGTAAACGACTGGGGAGATGGGGAATATCTTTCCGGGAACGCAGACTTCGATTTCCAGCGTCTCATTCACAGTGAGGCCGGGAAACACATCATAAGAGCCCGTGGCTTCATGACACGCTATAGCGACGTAGACGATCCGGAACTGCTGAAATACTGGAACGATATGGGCGTCCGCTGCGAAATCAGGACCACAAAAGGCGAAAAATGGCTTGCTTTTGTCCCGTTGGAGGCCTATGAAAACAAAGACATGAACCTCCCCGTAGTTGCGATTTTCAGGCCTGTAGATCTTCTGGCTATAGCGTTTTATGAATATATGATAGACCTTGCCGCTCAGGGAGAATTTATCGCGTTGATATACTCCTCCGAGGACCTTGATACGAATGATGTGTTTTATGATATGATACAGGAAACTCTCCGAGACTTTCCTGCAGATCCCGGTCGCGTGTACGTTACCGGTCATTCGCATTACGGTGAGTTTGCCATGGAGTTTATGCGCCGGCACCACGAAAGCATCGCTGCCGTCGCCCAGCAGGGAGATACCGCCGGCATCCTGTTGGATTTCTATGGCTCAAGCCAGGCAGGGGTCGAACTTATGCATGAAATAGACATGCCCCTGATAAACGTTGCAGGAACAACAGAAATGGTGGGTATTTTCCCAATCAATACAGAAGCCCCGGGCGTCCCGGCTGATTCACCTTTAAGGAGGAGGTTCCCCATGGATCGGGAAGCCCGGATCGCCTCATGGAAACGCAGGCTCTATGCCATGCGCTGCCCGATCCCGTCGGACGAGGAAATAATCGCAGCAGCTAACGGAAATAAAGTTGAAAGAGTTCTTGGATTCCCGGTCGATCGGTCAGATATAATTTACGCTGAAGGTTGCGAGTGCTATATAGGCGACATAAAGAACATTGACGGCAATTACCACTTCCGGACTGTAGCCATGGAGAATATCCCCCATACTACCTGCAGGTTCATGCATGTACTATCCTGGTCATTCCTGAGGCGTTTTGCCCGTGAGCTGAAAACCGGGAAAGTCATTGAACTGTACTAATTGAAACACCACCGCACATATTCAATAATCACCATATCTAATACGGGTTGCGCTATTGTAGTAAAATAGCGCAACCCGTCCTTACTTCATTTCATTATTGTCTTAATTTTATAGGTGTATAAAGTATCATTTGATGATAACCGAGTCCTTCTCTGATTTCATCGTCCACGTAAATCATATTTCCCATAGAACTACGATCGTTGTCAATAGTGAAGTTTGTGTTTTCAAGCCATTGCTCTATCTTTTTCGTCACCTTACTATGGCTTTCGCTGTCACCGTCTACGCTAACAGCGACCGCATATAACCCCCCGGGATAATTAATGACTTCATATGGATATGTATCTGCTTCCGACACCTCATCTTTGATAGCCCAAATCCATTCGACCCTGTCGTCTTTCCCGCACAGAAAATCAGGACAGTTGAAAATGACCGGTTTAAATAAATGGTTATGTGCTTCCTGCCATGGCATAAAATCACCACCGAATAGCTCTTCAAATGTCAGAAGTCCTGACGTTACAGCTCTGAACTCCTGTATCCTTATGATCATGATATCCGGAACCTTTTTGTCCAGCTTCTCAGTAACTTCCATGAAACGATTTACTATTGATGATGGATTGCCGTTATAATTTACATTCACAAGTTGCGTTTTTATCTCCCTTGCCTTTTCATAAAGAAGTTTGACGTCTGAGTCTTTATAGAAATCTGCCTGCTCGATTTGATATATGAATTCCAGCACGATTTCTTTCAATTCATGCAAAAGAGAAATGTCTTCATCAATATCGCTGACCTTTTTGCTCAGCACTTCCAGAACGACATCGGAACCGGAAGAACTGAATATACGTTGAATATCCTTAATGCTTATATTCAGTTTTCTCAGTATGATGATTTGCTCCAATCGTTTCAGAGCGGCATCATCATACAGCCTGTATGCGTAATCATCGCTTCGGATGCTCTCAATCAGCCCCATATCCTCATAATAGCGGAGTGTACGGGCGGATATATTGTACTTTATTGAAACATCCCTGATTTTAATTAGCTCATTCATCGTCCATTCTCCTTTCTCAGGATATTATAAACTATTACCTAACGGTAGAGTCAAATGATAAAAACAGACACATTTGGCAGGATCGCCATGTATCTGTTTTTCGATTGCCCTTTGCCGATTTTCCAATATCAGTCTTCTGCCCTGTGAACTGCAAGACCAATGGAATCCGGAAGCGGTATCATATTTTTTACTACATTGCGGCCGAGCTGCTTGATCTCGTCATCAGCTGCTCATACGGGATCAAATACGGAGTGAGCTTCTCGTCAACGTTTTTTTCTTCTCCGTACTTCCACCCGCTGCCCGATCGCTCTTCGAACCGGATTTTATGCACTGCTGTTGACAGATACTTGATCTCATCATCAGTGAAACTGCTTATCCGGCTGCATTCGCTTTCTTTCGGCACGATCTCACATCCGATGAGCCTTAGTTGATCCGCAATCTTCTCCGCCTGCCTCATGTTGGAATGCTTCAGGTCGTCAGGAAGATCCTCCCATCTTGTAGGTGAGAGCCCGGTCAGTCAGAGCAGTCAGCCGCAATTTATCCATTGCCTTGATCCATACTGTTATCTTATTCTATATGCCAAAATGAATTATGTATTTTCCATCTCTTTTTGCTTTAGCGATCAGGTAATATAACTCCGATAAGCGTCGCTCTGTTATGATGATTTCCATCATTTTATCAAGAGAATCAGGCGGAATGATCGTAATACCGCAGTATGCCAGTCCCATCTCCGGCCTGTCTAATGTATGCCAATAACATTTCAGTTGTTTCAAATCCTCCAAGAGGGGTAAGATATGGTCGTCATTGACCGAGATACATTCGTATTTCTCAGGCTCGTATAGATCATATCTTTGCCCTATCGATGGCGCATTCTGCATTATTCCAAAATCGTGTTTCGCCATTTCATCACCTGTACAGCTATTAATTCATCAATCATCACCACACGCTCGACGTGGCTTGAGTTTGATATCTTGATAATACCTTTTATTATTCTTATGACCAAATTTATAATATTTCAACGCCGCATCAATAAGGGTTTCCTGATATTATCACCTCGGGCAAATCAGCCGGGAGAAATAAATGTCCGGAAACCTTTATTAATAATTCATAAAAATGCGGCACCACAGACATTACATCAGATAATGAATATGTATCTACACTCAATGTGATCATAACAAGAACAGCTTCACTCATTATAGTAAAGCGCCCAGCCGACACCAAACTTATCTTCTATGAGACCTAACTTTGCAGCCCAGGGATATGGGCCTTCCAGAGAATTACTTTTTGCGTTCTGGCTCAAAACTTCATATGCTCTGGTAAATTCATTATAATCGGTAAATCGAACCTCGCAGCTTATCGGATCTTTAAACCCGTTTGCAATCGCAGAACCGGGTCCTATGAGTATCCCAATTCCATATATATCTAACATTATGTGTATCTCATCTCCGCCCGGAGGGGTCCCTTCGTAAGTTTTCTTTGCGTCAAAAGCTTTCTGATATAATTCAGACATTTCAATTCTTTCATCATTCGTAAGGTCATGATTGAAAGAAAGAGTAAACCGTGTACCATTTGACATTTTTGCTTCCCCCAATAACAAAATATTATTTCATCCTTTTTAGTCCGGCTATTTCTGAGACTCGTCCGCTTAATTCAACATCGAAATCCGTTGTCCTA
>JAAYMG010000052.1 GCA_012521525.1 Clostridiales bacterium
ATGAGGAGGTTTGGCATAAGGTATTCAAACATCGTACCCGTCCACGATGCCATCCCGGAATACCCGTTTTTCTGCACCAAAGCCCTTCCCAGCCTGCGCCAGTGCTTTTTATCGATTATCCCGCGGGCTATGCAGATATAGCTTGTCTGTCTTGCCTCACTTGCCATCAGGTCATACCAGCTCTCGGACGGCTGCCCTGTTTCCGCGTCTACGCTGATGTAGAACAGATTCCTGCTTTTATCGAACAGGGTAAGAAAATCCATGGCGTCAAGAAGAGAGCGGACACGTTCGGCAAGGGCTGCCGCGCGCGGTGTTCCGACCTCTTTGAGGCCGCCTATAAGGGCGATATAGCAGCCTGCCAGGTTGCCGCTGTCAACCGATGAAACGGTCATTGGGTAAAGAGGTTTCAATGTTGAGGTATCATACCAGTTCAACAGGTGGCCTTTCCACTTCTGCATGCGTTCGACGCTGTCGAGTATCGACTCGATTTTATCAAGCGCATGGCTGAGATCGGCCAGCTTGAGATCGTATGCCGCAAGGCAGCACAGCAAGGCAAGTCCTATGTTGGTAGGGGACGTCCTTCTGGCGACTCCTACCGCAGGCTGCTCCTGCCAGTTGTCGGGAGGAAGGTAGTTGTTTGACGGGTTCATGAAATCCTCAAAGTATTTCCACATCATCCCAGCCTGTCTTAACAGGAACTCTCGATCCTCCGGGGATATGCTCCTGTCATTCTTTGTCGGCCTGCTTATGAAGGCGCTGACAAGCGGGGAAAATATCCAGGAAACGCCCAGTACGTAGGCAAGGATCTTATCGGCAGCCAAAATGCACACGATACCCCAAATGACGGATATCAGCATTGTCCTGTACATGCCGATGATGCCGGATGCGGACTGCCTTTCGGTTTGCTCTGCCGTCACCCATTGCAGCAGGTGCCTCTTTGATATGAACACGCGGTAAAGTGAAGTGATGATAGCGTCAAGGCATACCATTGCATTATATGGAAGCAGCATGATTTGCAGAGCGGTCTGAGCGGCACTTCCTCGGACACCATACAGTATAGAGGAGTGGTAACGGCTTCCGAGTTCGTACCCGCCACGCATCAAAGCAGTAGCGGTCGACAGCGCAAGTTCTGACAAGGTGATGGCCACGGCCACACCTGTGGCTGCCCACAGGCCTTCAAACAACGTACCCCACAATATAGCAGCGAATGTGAATACCGGCACGAGGCTGCGGCGGAGGTTGTCAAAGATCTTCCACTTTGACAGTGGGGACAGCGGGTTGAAATCTTTTCCTTCGGGAGAAGGCACTTTTTTGAACAGCCAGGGCAGTATCTGCCAGTCACCGCGCGTCCACCGGTGCAGCCTTGAAAACCAGGAGCTGACTTTATACGGGAATCCGTCAGTAAGCTCCACGTCGCTTAGAAGACCTGCGCGAAGGTAGCAACCTTCAAGGAGGTCGTGGGACAGTATCCTGTTGTCCGGAAACCGATTATCAAGGCACAGCGAAAACACTTCGACGTTAAATATGCCTTTCCCTGTGAAAATGCCCTCGTCAAAGAGGTCCTGGTAAAGGTCGGAAACCGTGCTGCCATACGGATCGGTGCCTCCGAGTCCTGCGAACGCCCGGCTGAAAAACGATTTTGAAGCGGCCTGCAGGTCCACCGAGATCCTTGGCTGCAGGAGCGCATGACCTTCCCTTACTATTTTCAGATCAGGGTCGACCACGGGGCGGTTGAGAGGATGGAGCATGGTTCCCACCATCTCAACGGCGCTACCGATCGTGAGGCGGGTGTCGGAATCAAGTGTGATCACGTAGCGGATATCTTTAAGGTTATCGGGGTTTCCCTCTTCTGTGCGCAGTCCGCACTGCTTTCCGAGGAGCAACCTGGAAAGCTCGATCAATGCGCCGCGCTTTCGCTCCCATGACATATAGCGCTTTTCCGCAGGGTTGTAGATCCTGTCCCTGCAGAAAAAGAAGAACCGGGAACCGTATTTGCTGTTGAGCCGGGCAATTTCTTCCCTGGCAGCGGATCGTATCGAATCATCATTTTCCTCTTTTTCTTTGTCGGAATCTTTCATGTCCGCAAGCAGGCCAAAAAGCAGATTGGCACCTGCGTTGCGGTTTGCCAGCATGTAACGTTCCAGCAAATCAGCGCAGCGCTTGCAGTCTTTTTCGTTTGTCAGGAGTACGGATATCACGCAAAGGGTTTTGGCATGATCGGGGATCCCGTCTTTCAATTCCAGGCGTGGAAGTCTGGCCGGATGGACGACCCTAAGCGCCAGGGTGTCACAGAGGTTTTTTGAGACGCCTGTAAGGGGTATAAGCAACAACAAAGCAGCAGCCGGTCCCGAAATCGACAGGACAAGCAAAGACAGCAGGCTCGTCAGGACTATCAGCGAAATGAAGTATAACGGCCTATACCATATGGAAGGCTGCTTGCCGAGCGGCTTCCGGATAAGGTAGTATCCTACATGCCGGCATTGCGGGTCTGCAGAGCTTTCTGCCAGGCTGATCGCCTGCTCGGCCACGGAGGCTTCGCTCATCTTGTTCCGTTGGGCCAACAGGCTAACCATCCTGCGGTATTGCGCCCTGCTCTCTTCGTCCATTAACGGATATATCCCCGACGGGTCACGGCTGAGTATCCGTTCAACGGCGCTTTGGCTGTGGAGCATTTGCCGCAGGTCAGCCGTGGAAAGATATCTCAGGGATGTAAATATGTTGCCTGCAAGCGTTGAATATTCCCGGTGAGCTTTATCCGCCTCCGACGCCGCTTTCGCAAGTTCCTCGGGAGGTGTTCCACCCTCGGCGCGGATCCTGGAGATCTCAAGTTCTGCCGAATATATACCCTTTTTGAGACCCGAATACTCCAGGAATATCGGGTCGAACTTCCTGGAAAGTTCATACAGCTCAAGGACCAGCGCCGCTTTCAGCATTACAGTAAAGAGCCAGAGCTCTTTTTCCGAAAAAGCCCCGGCCTTTTGAGCGCCCGATAAAAAGGTCTGGATGCGTTCCCTGGTGACGATGCCGTTTCCGGACTTGACCAGAGCCACGGCAAGGACGAATACTTTCGGATATCCTTTTCGGGACGCGGCCAGTTTTCCCGTTCTTCTCAACATCAGTGCTGCGCTGCGTCCTTCTCTTTCGGCTATATAACGGTTGTCGACGAACCACTCAAACTCCTTGGGCATTTTACCCGGAGAGAGTTTGTGCGACATTATGCGGTCAACCGTTGATTTTATGAAACCCAGACTTTGAACAAGTCGGCGGCGGACTTTATATGATGTACTTTTCTTTGAGGAGGAAAGATTGGCTGAAATGTTTTCCGCAAATAGTTCAAGCTCATTCAAATCTACAAACGCCATTGGTCGATTTGCTCCGTTTCTCTGATGGAGTCAGTTTATCGGTGTTAAGACCGATGTTTGTCAGTAAAGGTTATTCTTGCCTTATAAAGAGACAAATATTCAGCCCCGTTTCCCCTTGACAATTCGATCAAATTATTGTATCATTTAGCATGTAAAAGCAATCGACTTTACATACTATATATTTCGTATTTTTGACAAGAAAAGGGGTCGGTGAAAGCAATGGAAAAGAAGCCAATCGAGCTGGTACTGCTATTTGATTTCTATGGGAACATGCTCACTGACAAGCAAAAGGAATTTTTCGACCTGTATTACAACCAGGACCTGTCGCTGTCCGAAATTGCAGAAAACGAAGGCATAACCAGGCAGGGAGTCCGCGACGCCATCGTGCGGGCGAAGAACCTCCTGTGCGAATTTGAAGAGAAGCTGGGTCTGTACAGGCGCTATGGCAATGTCGACGAGGCGCTTGAAAAGATCCTCGCATTGGCTGAAGATATCAAGAACATAAATGCTACAAATTTTCTCAGCACCGCAATAGACGACAGGGCGAGGGATATAATAGAGACAGTTCGAGACCTGCTCGAAGAAGGAGCAAATTATGGCGTTTGAGGGATTGACCGAAAAGCTGGCGGAGACATTCAAGAAGCTTCGCAGGAAAGGGCGTCTCAACGAGAGCGACATCAAGGAAGCGATGAGGGAGATCCGGCTTTCACTGCTTGAAGCGGACGTAAGTTACAAGGTCGTCAAGGACTTTGTGGCCGGGGTTTCCCAGCGCGCGATAGGCGCCGACGTGTTTGAAAGCCTGACGCCTGCACAAACGGTCGTTAAAATAGTCAACGAGGAGCTTACTGCTCTGATGGGGGGCGAGGTCCAGACCATCAGGTTCGCCTCCAAGCCCCCAACGGTGATCATGCTCGTGGGATTGCAGGGTTCGGGAAAAACCACGAACGGTGCAAAGCTTGCGGCATACATCAAAAAACACCATGGGCGCAGGCCGCTCCTGGTGGCATGTGACGTCTATCGCCCGGCGGCGATCAAGCAGCTTGAAGTGGTAGGCGGTCAAGTGGGGATCCCAGTGTTTCAGCAGGGGCAGGGGAACCCGGTAGAAATAGCGAAAGCAGCCATCAGGCACGCCAGGGACCACGGTAACGACGTTGTCATAATAGACACTGCGGGACGCCTGCATATAGACCAGGCCCTTATGGACGAGTTGAAGAGCATCAAGGCCGCGGTGGATCCCACCGAAATACTGCTGGTAGTTGACGCAATGACGGGCCAGGATGCCGTAAACGCGGCCCAGGCTTTCAACGAAGCTCTGGACATAGACGGGGTGATGCTTACCAAGCTGGATGGCGATGCCCGCGGCGGCGCGGCGCTTTCTGTCAAGGCTGTGACCGGCAAGCCGATCAAGTTCGTCGGCATCGGAGAAAAGCTTGACCAAATCGAGCCGTTCTATCCCGACAGGATGGCGTCAAGGATCCTGGGGATGGGCGACGTGCTGACGCTGATCGAAAAGGCCCAGCAGAGCTTCGACGAAAAGAAAGCCGAGGAGATGGAGCGCAAGCTCCGGCAAAACCGGTTTACTCTCGAGGATTTCCTTGAGCAGATGGAACAGTTGAAAAACATGGGGCCTCTGCAGGACATATTGGGTATGCTTCCCGGTGTAAACGCAAATGCCCTCAAGGGCGTTGCGATAGACGAAAAAGCCCTGCCCCGTGTCGAGGCAATAATCCTTTCAATGACGAAAGAGGAAAGGGAGAACCCTTCGATCATCAACTCGAGCCGCAAAAGACGCATCGCCAAGGGAAGCGGAGTCAGGGTCGAAGATGTCAACAGGCTTCTCAAACAGTTTGAGATGATGCAAAAGATGGTCAAGCAAATGAATGCCCAGCAAATGGGCAGGAGAGCCAGAAAGGCGGGGAAGGGCGGCAAGG
>JAAYMG010000053.1 GCA_012521525.1 Clostridiales bacterium
CAGACAATGCAGAGTGTAGATATCTCTTATCAAGCACCCAGACAAATCAATGCAACAGCAATATACTGTTCTCAGGACAAAGGAACGATCTATGGCTCGATCACGGCCCAACAGTTAGGCGCACCGCAGTACATATTCCCATATGAAACATATACGGTTGCGTTCACAAACAACATGGTAGGGGTCCCTTCAGGGATGCAATATCACGGTGTACAATGGATATATAATCCACAAGGTAACGGTTACACCAACGGCAGCGCTGTAGGGCAAACAAGCGTAAGCGTTACTTTCAACAAAGACACTCCGGTATGTACCTTCTACTTCTACTGGAAGGAAGCTACCGGAGAAGATCCGAAAGAAACAAAGACCGGCAGCATAACCGTATCTGCCTATGATGCAAGCACAGGCGCATTCATACCAAATGCAAGAGTTTCAGTTGCAGGTAAATCAGGCTCTAACGGAACGACTTTCGCCGATCTGCCGTTAGGTTCATACACCGCAACTGCAAGCGCCTCAGGATATTATTCCGGCAGCGGGACAACAACACTGACAGAAGCAAATCCCAATTCGGCAATATCGATACCTCTGCAGAGGGTCCAGCAAAACCCGGCTGAGGATAATGGTGTAGAGGTCAGAATCGAGATCCAAGCGAACGGAGTATATCGAAAAGGCTCAACAGTCATGGTTTCAGCGATATGCTCATCAGATAAAGATATACTGCCAACCGATCCGGCAACGGTAACTTTCCGCGCTACATACCTTAAGAAAAGCGGCAGCGGTTATGTAACATCCACCATTACATCACAGCAAAAAGAGGTCATCATCCCCGGCGGGGAAGCAAACCTGGCCTGGTTCGAATTCTCTCTGCCCGCATCGGATTATTATAACGATTCCATTTCGCTGGAGTGCAAAATAACCCCTCCCGATAATATGTCCGGTCGGCAAGTCTCAGCCAGCAAAACTATCCCTGTTTCCAATCATGTGATCCGCTCATCTCCGAAAACGGAGTTTGAAAAAAGTGCCCCTCCCGCATTCAGAGTCCCAAATCCGCCGGAAAAAGCCGCCCCGCAATTGACCTGGGAAGTTTGGGAGTGGATAGACAACGGATTTGTAAAGAAGACATACAGCGCAATGCTTAACACCTCCGCAACACTTGATCCGGACAGCACTGCCGGATACAGGGTATACAACAACGCGACCGGTTTATGGAGCACAAGAAGTGGATATGGACTTAACACCCTCCTTACTGTCTCTGTAAATAATACCAGCGGTGCAGTAACTGGAAACGCAAAGGCCGATGTATACTATCCCGAATACAACTATACGTATGCAAAAGATAAGTCTAACAACTTGTAGCTTCAAAGCAAGGAATTATCCGGCGGTACTCTAAAATACACTTTCACATTTGAGCCCGATCAGCATTCGATCAGCGGCAACAGGATGCATAAAACCCCCGTCTGGTATCCGGACGGACAATATACCGTATTCTACAACATTTTCGATATCTGGACCCCGGCCGGCGAACTCACTGCCACAGAAAAAGCAACCATTATCATCGACGGCAACATGTATGACGATTCCTATGTAGTACCGATACGATAGCAAAAGTTTCTTCCTCCTGACTACATATCCGCTCCCTTTATGAAAAGCGGGATCGCTTCGATCTCCGACCTTCATAAAGGGAGCGGATGATTTATATTATTTTTTAACATCTTAGAGCTCATATTAAAATCTTTAATATTATTATTAATATTTTTAATTTTTATATTGACATCATATTAATAGTATGATAATATCTAACCACAATTGGAACACACAACCATGACAAGGAGCATTTTTATGACATATACACCGCCATCACAATGTCCCGTTTGCGGGAACCATTTGACCGTAATGACATTATCCTGCAGCAAATGCAACACGCAAATCTCAGGCAACTTCACACCTTGCAAATACTGTTCCCTCAGCGACAAGCACAGGTTGTTCATGGAGACTTTTCTCAAGTGCAGGGGAAACATAAAAGAAGTCGAACGCACCCTTTCCATTTCCTACCCCACTGTAAAAGGTCTCCTTGACGAACTGCTGTATGTGCTTTTCCAGACACAGGGCAACGACGAAACACAGCAGGAGATCAAAGATATGAGGGCGGAAATCCTGGACCGCCTTGAAAGGAAAGAACTTACCGCTTCCGAGGCAGCCGAGTTGCTTGCAGCACTCAAAAACAACAACTAAATTCCATCGGCCTATAACCACACTGAGAAAGGAGCACAAACCATGAGCGAAAAACTGAGGATCCTGAACATGGTCAGGGAGGGAACCATTTCACCCGAGGAAGCAGAGCTGCTTCTCAAAGCCCTCGAAACGCAGGAAAATCCGACCGTGGAGACCCCGGTCACTCTTAAAGACAACCGCGGCCGCAAATCCAAAAAACTCCGTATACTCGTAGACGCGGACGAAAAAGGGAAAAATAAGGCGAAAGTGAATGTTACGATCCCACTCTCTCTGCTGAAATCGATCGGCCCCATCGTAAAAAACAGCATACCCTCGAATGTGAAGAGCGAACTGGAAGACCAGGGAGTCAACATCGGCGAGATCCTGAACACGGTGGAGTATCTCATCGAAAACGGCTTGGAAGAAGATATCGTGAACATTGACGCAGGCGGAGAAGACGGTGAAAACGCCAAGGTGCGCATATATGTTGAGTAGGCCCACTTTCTTTCTGTGGTTCTCGATCAAGGTCGACGGAGACCATAAGTTCCGCCTGTCTTTCCCGGTCCCGATCTACACTCTTTTCCTCCTTGCCGATTTGGTCGAAGACTTTGCCTGCATCTGGCGCCTTTTCGGGGGCAAGAAAGCAAAAGCAGCCAGATGGCAGCATAATTCGGCGGTTACAAAGGAAAACTTCGTTGAGAAGTTGAAAAACCCTTCCCCGGAAGTGCTTTCATCCGCAGCCGGAGTAGTCAAACAACTGCTGGTTTCTCTTTGTTTCAGGAGCGGCGCTTGCGACCTTTTGGATGTCGATTTCGCTTCGGATAACGAACACATACAGGTAAAATGCCTTTTGAGATGAAATCAGATACAAACCTATGTATACGAAATAACATTCAATGAAAGGGTTCTGATATGAAGATATTTGCCAAATGGCTCATATGCATCGGAGCGCTGTGGCTTTCATCCGTTCTGTTTCCGGCCGGTGTCCGATTTCAGGGAGGATTTCTCGTCATCGTGGCGGCGGGGACAGCTCTGTGGATCGCAAACCTGTTTGTCCGACCCGTGCTGCATATAATATCATTCCCGATCACCATTGCTACACTTGGCCTCTTCAGCCTGATAGTCAACGCCGCGGTAATTTCTCTTGTGGATGTTCTGATACCGGTCATGAAGATCGCAAAGTTCTGGCACTGTATCCTGATCTCACTGTTTATATCCGCAGGAAATTCGATTTTGACATAGCCAGACAGATAATACCTCCATCACATACATCATAAGCAATCGTCATAATAGCAAGAACACTGCTTCCACTCACCCCGGAAGCAGTGTTCTTGTTTATTCAGTTACTTTTCCAATTCCGCAAAAACGCAAAACATCTTTTACTTCTGAACATTCCGAAACTAATAACTTACCACTATCCATCCGAAGGCCGAACGGAAAGACTATGGTTCTGACACTCAGTCGAGATCATAAATCGCCTTGAACTTGGCGCTCAGGTATTCGGTAAAATACGTCGGGTCAAAAGGTTCACCGCAGCAGTTCATGATGACGTCATCAGGATCGAGCATGCTGCCAAACCTGTAGATGCGCTCTTCGAGCCATTCGACTATCGGACGGAGGTTCCCGGATGCTATAGTCGCCTCTATGTCGATATCCTGCCTCATGCGGTCAACGATTTGAGCTGAATAGGCGCTGCCTAACGCGTAAGACGGGAAGTAACCGATGGAACCGCCGCTCCAGTGGGAATCCTGAAGGACGCCCCTTGTATCGTCGGGCACGTCCACACCGAGATATTCCTTCATCTTGGCAGCCCAAACGGCCGGCAGTTCGCTGACCTTCACCTTGTCCTCCATCAGCATCTTCTCGATCTCATAGCGGACCATGATGTGCAGGCAATAAGTCAGCTCATCGGCTTCGATCCTGATAAGTGACGGCTCGCTCTTATTGACGGCCAGATAGAATTTGTGTGCATCCACACCGGCAAGCTGCTCGGGAAACAGCTCCTGAAGTTTCGGGAAAATAAGGTTTATAAAGCTTTCACTGCGTCCGATGATGTTTTCGAAAAGGCGCGACTGGCTTTCGTGGATACCCATCGAAGTTCCGTTCGCAAGGCGCGTGTACATCAGCTCGTCCGCGGTACCGAGTTCATAGAGAGCATGTCCGCCCTCGTGTATGACCGAATACATCGATTTCGTTGGGTCGTCCTCATGATATTTGGTGGTTATCCGGACATCATATTTGTTGAAGTGGATCGTGAACGGGTGCTCCGTCTCACCTATGCCGCAGTGTTTGCGATCTATCGACATGACCTCCATCAGGTAGTCGGAGAATTTCCTCTGGGCTTCAACAGGATAATGACCGTGCAAAAAGCTGTCGTCTATCTGCTTCGCCTCGGTCTGTATGCGCCGGATAAGAGGTACGATAGTCTGTTTCAGCTTGTCAAAAAAGATGTCCAGTTTCTCCATCGTCAGCCCGTATTCATACTGGTTCAGGCAGACATTATACGGGTGTTCGTTTTTGTTAAAGTATCCCGCAAATCTGCGATTTGCTTCAACGATTTTCTCGAGGTACGGTGCGAATGAAGCAAAATCGTTATCCCTCTTAGCCTTATGCCAAACGCTCTGCGCGTCGTTTATCAGCTTCCGGTATTGAACGTACTCATCCTGGGGTATTTTGCTGATCTCGTCATAATCCCGCTGCAGCATCTCCACTTCTCTTGCCTGCTGCCTGGTAAGTTTATCAGCGTTTTCACGCAGGAATGCCAGGAGCTTTGCTACCTCTTCGTTTGCAAACATTTCATAGCTCAGCTTGCTGAGTACGCCAAGCGTCTCTCCCCGTCCGGCAGCCGTATCCTCAGGTGCTACCGTCACACTGTCGAGGTAAATGGCACCTGTAGCGTGGCTGAATGCGCACAGCTTCATCTGCAGGTCTTTGAGCTGCTGCAGCGCGCTTTCGATCGTCATGTTTTTCGCCTCCAATTATATATCATAAATTAGTATAGCTTGATATGGCGTATCCCTTCCACTTCATTCCTCATCGCCGCTCGCGTCAAAGAGGAAGTGCAGCCTCAGCTGGGCCTGTTTCCTGATTATCTGGCGGATTATGCGCTCCCTGGTACTGTCAGGTATATTCTCATACGTGAAGTAAAACAGGTCGTCAACGCCGGCTTTGAAGTGCTGGGTCACCTTGCCCGGGATTTTCTCGCTCTCATTATTTTCGAAGTATAGCTCGATCACGTAATGTTCTTCGACATGTATCAGATCCGCGACATCCTCGGACGCCACGAATGAGAGAGCTTCGCTGCTTATCCTCGTACCCTTTATTTGTATGAACGTGCTCTCGTTTATATACAGCAGCCCTTCCAGCTCCCAATAGAGACTGTATGACAGGGACGAATATGATGATTCCAGCCTGGAAAGATATATGATGCCGTTCTCCACTCTCTGCAGGGTAGCATCATATTCGATTATGTCCTGGCTTGCAACGTAGTAAAGGGTAATGGTCATCATCTCGCCCCAGTCCAGCATGTCCAGTTCGGAAACGTAGTTGGGGTGGAACTCATAATTATTGTCTTTTGGGATCAGTGTGCCCTGTATAAGCCTCGACCCCGAAGGTGTGATGACCTTCAGCGTTGAGATCAGGATAGGCACGTTCCTGATATTGAGCTTTGCCGCCGACCGCTCATACAGGACCCTTATCATCACGTCCACCACACCGGGATCGAACTGGGTGCCCTTATTGATCTTCAGCTCCTGTATGGTTTCTGCCAGTGTCTTCGCGCTCTTGTAGCTTCTTTTGGACAACATGGCGTCTACGGCGTCGGCTACCATTATGATGCGGCTGGCAAGTTCGATGTTTTTGCCCTTCAGTCCGTAGGGATATCCCTTCCCGTCATATCTCTCATGGTGCTGAAGGATGTATTTGGCGATCTCTTCCCTCTTCGGCTCCGGTTTTAGTATTTCCTTTACGAGATTTGCACCGTATATTACATGGTTTTTCTCGATCTGATACTCCAGGTCGGTCAGTTTGCCCTTTTTATTCAGTATCTCACCGCTGATATATATATCGCCTATGTCGTGCAGCAGGCATGCAAAATACAACGCCTCCTTGTCTTCAGGCTTCATGCCCAGCTCGTCGGCGACCTTCAAGGACCAATATGCTACATTGTAGTGGTGCCTGAGCATATGGGGATTGTTTTTGAGCAGGAAGTCGTCGAATAACCTGAGCAAAGTGATCACATGCTGCGAAGTTTTGGATTCGTTGTACAGTTTGTAGACCAGGGTGTTGATCATATTAAGCCTGTAATCGCTGACAAACCGGTCCTTATTATACTTCGTATCGTACAGCGAGCACAGGTACAGGCATCCGATTATATCTATGCCTTCCTCATCATACAGCGGGTAGTATATTTCCATCTTCGCTTCAGGGGTCAGCACCTGCCACTGGGTGCCGTCCGGCGACTCCGCCCCGTCAGTCTCGTCGGGTTCAATACTATAATAAACAGTACTCCTTTTTTCACACATAAGACGCAAAAGGCTCTGTTCATAGTTGCTGATATTGAGCATGTAGTTGTAGTCGATATGGTTTGCCCGCTGTTTAAGTTTGGAGCTTATCCTCACATAGGGATTTGCATTGTCGTGGGTGAATTGTATCGCCATAACAATGTCAAACCTGTATGTACTTCTCAGTTCAAGCAACAGGTTTTTCAATGTAAAATATGGATCATTGCGATGTGCAACTTTGTATAACTCAAGCATAAGTTTACCCCTTCGACAATAGTAGCCTTGCTGGAGATAACAACGTTAAATATGCACAAGAAGTATAACATGTCACTACAATCATTTCCAGACTGTTTTTAATAATAATTACAGAAAAATGTCGAAAAATTATATCCATTTAGCCTAATATTGTTATACAGAGTCGTTATGTTCATAAGACCCCTGTCAGCGCCAAACGACAATAACTAACTTTTCCTTGACAGTTCATCTGCACGCGGATATAATTGTTGCAAAAACAACCATTGTCGGAGGAACTCTATGAGCCAGGAAAATAAAAGCCGCCAGGAAAACAGGCGCGACATGATGCTCAACGGCAAGATCCACCGGATCATCCCAAGGCTGGCACTCCCCATGATGGTCAGCATGCTCATAAACTCATTTTACAATATGGTCGACACCTACTTCGTTTCGAAGATTAGCAGTGAAGCTACCGCGGCTGCAGGCGTCAACTTTTCCCTGATGAGTATCATCACTTCCATCGGTATGGCATTCGGCGTAGGTGCCGGCAGCTATATTTCCCGCCTTTTGGGCGCCAAAAGGGACGAAGAAGCTTCCAAAACGATTTCGACAGCATTCGTGCTTGCTATAAGTTGCGGAATACTTCTTATGACCTTCGGCTTTATTTTTATGAGGCAACTGGTGGTCTTTATGGGAGCCACCCCTGATATAATAAAGTACTCGATGGATTACGCAAGTTATATCCTCTACGCCGCTCCTATCATGGCAGGCTCTTTCGTCCTGAACCAGGGCCTCAGGGCGGAAGGCAGCCCATTGTTTTCGATGATAGGGATGGCGGTCGGAGGGGTCATCAATATCATATTGGATCCCATCTTTATCTTCGTTTTCGGCTGGGGCGTGGCAGGTGCAAGCTCGGCTACCGCGCTCTCGCAGCTTATCAGCTTCCTCGTGCTTTTATACCCGTATTTAAAAAAGCATACGCTCATAAGGCTGAGCCTGAAACTGTTTTCACCTACTAAGGATATCCTGACCGAGATATCAAAGATGGGTTTCCCGACCCTGATACGTTCAGGGCTATTGACAGTTTCATCTATCGTTACGAACAACATCGCGGGCAGCTTCAACACTTATGCCCTGGCGGCTATGTCGATCGTCAACAGACTTATGATGTTCATGGGCTCGGTCCTGATAGGCTTTGGCCAGGGTTTCCAGCCGGTCGCAGGATTCAACTGGGGAGCAAAAAGGTACGACCGCGTCCTGAAGGCTTTCTGGTTCTGTTCGATCGTCGGTGTGGTGGCAATGGCCGTATTGTGTTCGATACTTGCTATATTTGCGCCAAATGTCATGATGGCATTTTCCGACAATCCCGATGTCATCGACCTCGGTGCCTTTTCTATAAGGCTAAATTGCCTGGCTATGCCAGTTCACGCATGGGTCATAGTTATCAATATGCTGTTCCAGGCTATGGGGCGAGGTACCAGCGCTGCGATACTTAGCCTGTCCCGTCAGGGGATCTGCCTCATTCCCGCAGTCGTGCTCATGTCCATTATTTTCGGAGTCTGGGGCCTTGCTGCAGCACAGGCGGTGGCGGATTTTATGTCAATGTTGCTTGCGGTCCCCATGCTGATAAAGGTGCTGAGAGAAATCAAGGGACTGATGGTCGCTGCTCCGGCGAGTGAAGGCCCGAAACTTGAAAACGCTTAATAGAGCTCAGTTTATATATTTTGTAATATGATATCTTTGCTATGCAAAAGTATGGCGAGGTGTCAACAGGCATAACCGGTTCATGTGGAGGTGAGTTTGCTTTATGGATACGCACGACAGAGACGCTAACCGCAGCGCTGAATTTTCCCGCGAACTCGGGCGAACCATATCACGTCTCAACCGCCTGCGTAAAAGGTTCATGAATGACCACCTCAGGCAATACGGGCTTAGCGGGTCCCACTATATGTTCCTGATCACACTCCATAGACACCCGGGTTCAAGCCAGGATTACCTTGCAGAACGCTATTATATGGATAAGGGGAATGTAGCTCGCGGCACGAAACGCCTTGTAGAACTTGGCTACATAAGGCGTGAAACCGATCCCAACGACAAGCGCCAGAACAACCTGTATCTGACCAAAAAAGGTGAAGAGATAGTGCCTTACATCTACGAGCTCCTGCATGAATGGAGCCAGATAATGGCCGAAAACCTGACTATCGACGAGTGCTACAAAGCCCTTGAGCTCCTGGACAAGATGCTCGAAAACAGCTCGAAGCACTTCAACGAACAGTAAAAGATTTCCAACGAGCGAAGCAAAATTGCAAATATATAATCAGGGACGGTTCTGACCGTCCCTTGTTTTGTGGGTCAGGAAGATAGATACATTGATCCCGACTTGCACCTTCACGCATATTTCCCGCATTTGTCTCCCCAGTGTGCCACTTGCTTCCCGTCTGACAAAATGCAGATGACCTCGCACATGTTGGAGCAGCCTGAACACTCTATGCTCCTTGCCCTGAAATCACGGTTGACACAATCCACACCCAAAAATCCTGTCTTCCCGCCGTTTGCCTTGACATTTTCCCTTGCCAGAAGCGCGACACCATATGCCCCCATAACGTCATAATACTTTGGGATTATGAGGTCTGTTCCCAGGTACTTTTTGAATGCTGCGACGATCCCGACGTTTGCGGCGACCCCTCCCTGGAACAGGACCGGCGCCAGTATCTTTTTGCCCTTCGCCAGGTTGTTTAGGTAGTTTCTCACAAGCGCCTCACAAAGGCCGGCAATGATATCCTCCAGCGGATGACCCATCTGCTGCTTGTGGATCATGTCGGACTCCGCAAACACGGCACAACGGCCCGCGATCCGCACCGGTGATTTCGAGCGAAGAGCGTAGCTGCCAAACTCTTCGATAGGTATATTGAGCCTCGCAGCCTGCCTGTCAAGAAAGGAACCAGTTCCCGCGGCGCAGACGGTGTTCATTGCAAAGTCACACGGGATCCCGTTATCGAGTATTATGATTTTCGAGTCCTGCCCGCCTATTTCAATGATCGTTTTGACTCCGGGCTCCACTGCACAGGCAGCAGCGGCGTGTGCAGTGATCTCGTTTTTGATAATGTCCGCGTTTACCATGGCGGCGGCCAGTCTGCGTCCGCTGCCGGTGGTGCCGGCAGCAACTATTTTATCTCCCGGCTGCAGGAAATCCGCGACATCGCTCATCCCCTTTATCAGGGCTTCGATAGGTCTGCCTTCCGTTCTCAGGTAGAGCTTGTATCGCACTTCTCCCGATCCGTCAACCAAAACAAAATTCGTACTTACTGAACCAACATCGATTCCAAGGCTATACTCCTGCCGCAAAGTCAGTCTCCTCCCGTCCATGGCTTTTTTCCGCTCTTTTCTTCTTATCACGTCCGGAAAGTTTTCTCTTTTCGAGCATATTCAAAAAGGCCTCAACACGAGTTACGTATCCGGCCTCGCCTGTCATTTCGTCAACGATCAGCGTAAGTATCGGGAAATCCTTGTCCTTCTGTATGGCGGGCAATATGGCCTTTGCAACTATCTCTGGCATGCAGCCCATGGG
>JAAYMG010000007.1 GCA_012521525.1 Clostridiales bacterium
AACCTCAAGGGAGAAAGCGCTTGGCAGAGGCGGTTTCGATGCCATACGAAAGCTGACGGACAAGCCCTTGCTGTCAACCGAAGGGCCGGTCATAGATCCGTGCATCATAACCAAGATCCCGATAAAGATCAGGGAGGGCGAAAGTAAAATCATACGTTTTGCCCTGTCTTTTGCCGACGACCCCGAAAGCGCGGTCTCCGCTGCCGCAAGGACGCTGGCCATGCCCTACCGCCAGGCATCCAGCCGTCCTGTCAGCGAGTACCGCAGGCTGGAGCTGACTCAAAACGAGGTGAACACTGCGCTGGAGTTCGCCGGGGAACTCATGTTCCTGACCCCGGGCAGACGCGCCCTCGCAAAATATATATTGCAGAACCAGGACATAGCCGTTCCGAATCCCAGGCAGCGCATAAGGTTCGACCAGGTCATGGATACCCCATCCGATGAGATACGGTACTCCGGTCAAACTGCCCTGTGGAAATACGGCATTTCGGGGGATATCCCCATCATCGCCGCGATATGCGGAGCAGATACGCCGCCGGACATCATTTCGCGTACGATCAGGCAGCACCGACTGCTCGTCCTGGGCGGGATAAAATGCGATCTCGTTCTTCTGCTGGCTGACGGCAGCGACTATAGAAGACCTGTGAGGACGGCAGCGCTGGACCTTATTCGTTCGATCGGCATGGAGAACGCCCTTTCGGCACAGGGAGGCATACACCTCCTCGACCTTGTCCCTTCAGACAGTGACTTTACTCTGATCGCTTCATGTGCTTCCGTTCTCATAGACGGAAAGGGTGAACCTGTTGCTGTCGAACGCCCTTCGGTCCACTATCCAATGGCAAGAAAGCGTCTCAAAGCCAACGTGCCTGCACCTGACAGGCTTCATGATGAGCAGCGGTATCCTGAGCAGGATGCCGACATAAAGAATCTATATCGAAATCAAAGAAATCTCAGGTATTATGACGACGGAAGCGTTTCCTTCGAAACGGGAGCATGCCTTCCCGCGTCTGCATGGTCAAATATCCTGACCAACGGCGATTTCAGCTATATCGCCACCGACAGCGGCAGCGGATACATGTGGAACCTGAACGCGAGGGAAAACCGCATCAACGCCTGGACGAACGACACACTCGCCATCGAGGGAGACGAGCGGATATTCCTCACTCTGGGCAAAGGCTCGGTGTCGGTCTTTGCCGACGACGATTCGTTTCCCTGTACGGTCACGTACGGCCCCGGGTATGCCGTCTGGGAAAAGAAGCTCCCGTCGGGTACGATAAAGACAACTGCCTTTGTCCACAAGGACCTGCCCTGCCGTGCGCTGAAAATAACGTACGACGGAGCAGACATAGCGATACTGAACTATTTTACCGGACTCGTACTTGGTGATGACCCTTCCGTGCGCAGGCATGTCATAACCTTTGAGGACGACGGGATCATCAGGGCGATAAACCGATACAATTCATCATACCGGGACCAGGTCGTACTTTTCGCATCAAGCCCCGGATATTATGAATTCACATGCGACCGTGCCGAAGCGCTTTCCGGGATCCTCAAGGGAAGCTGCGGTGCGGGTTTGGACCCATGTGTATGTTTCAGCGTTCATATGGATAATGGCAGCGTAATTTTGGTCACCGCAGCCGACAGCGAAAAGGCAGACATGAGTGAGTGCCTCAAACTGCTCGATGATTCCGAATTCGAACAGGCGCTTGAAGAAGTAAAACATCACTGGTCTGATATCGTGAAGCCTGTCATCATCGAAACTCCTTCCGACCACCTGAACAGATATATCAACGGCTGGGCTCTCTACCAGACTATCGCATGCCGTATCCTTGCCCGGTCTTCCATGTATCAGTCGGGCGGCGCATACGGTTTCAGAGACCAGCTTCAGGATGCATGCGCTGCTTTGCTCTCAGATCCGAAAATCGCAAAGGAGCAGATCCTTCGGGCAGCAGCCCACCAGTTCGTTGAAGGCGACGTTCAGCATTGGTGGCACCCTTCATACCAGATAGGCATACCTGAAAAGGGTGTCCGGACACGCTGCTCTGATGACCTGCTATGGCTGCCCTACACCGTCTGTGAATATATCGAAAAGACAGCCGACACCGATATCCTTGACATCAAAGTGCCCTTCATCGCTTCTGAACCGTTAAAGGCCGACGAATATGAAAGGTACGAATCGGTAAGAAGCACCGAGGAAGTCGCGGATATCTATTCCCACTGCATTCGCGCACTGGATATGGCACTGTTGCGTGGCACCGGACAGCACGGTCTCTGCCTGATAGGGACAGGCGACTGGAATGACGGGTTCAACCTGGTCGGAGCCAGGGGGCGCGGCGAGAGTGTATGGCTTACCTGGTTTTTGTCGATCGTGCTGAAGCGCTTCGTACCCATCTGCAAGGATCGCGGGGACGAAGAAAAGGCCCGGCTCTACGCCACTTATGCCGAAAACCTCGTGAAGGCCGCCGAGGAAGCCTGGGACGGCAGTTGGTACAAGCGCGCATACTTTGACAACGGCGATCCGATCGGTTCCAGTTCCTCGGAAGAATGTAAAATAGACTCCATCGCCCAGAGCTTTGCGGTGCTTGCAGGCGCTGACCGTGAGCGATGCAAGACTGCGCTCTTAAGCGCGATAGAACATCTGCTCGACAAGGATGCACGTCTGGTCAAGCTCTTTACGCCTCCGTTCCGCGACAACAAAGAAAACCCGGGCTACATCATGGGTTATCTGGAAGGCGTCAGAGAAAACGGAGGGCAATACACCCATGCGGCGATTTGGCTTGCCATGGGATGCCTCGAGCATGGACTGATAAACGAAGGCTATGAGATCCTCGAAATGCTTTTGCCTTCGACCCACGACGAGTCTGTTTATCTCATTGAGCCGTATGTGCTCGCGGCCGACGTATACTCAAACAGTCTGCACAGGGGCAGGGGCGGATGGAGCTGGTACACCGGTTCATCCGCATGGTACTACCGCGTCACGATCCAAAACCTGCTAGGCATCCGCATATCCGGCGAAGGCCTGCATCTGTCCCCAAAAATCCCGGACCATTGGGATGGTTACAGTGCACGCATCCGCTTTATGGACTCCTGCTGGAACATCGATGTGGTTCGCGGCGATCGACCCGAACTTATCGTGGACGGTGAAAAAATCCCGGACTCCAGCCCGATCCTGCTGACCGCAAAGAACGTAAAGCTGATAATTCCGAAACCGGAGCCATAGCGATTGCCAATTCTTTCACTTTCTGCTTTATTTATCAAATTCGTCCATGTATAATAGCAATAGGAGCTTGCGTGTCAATCGGAAGTTCCGACCTTGATATTGTCTGGAGGTCATCCTATGAGCAATGCTATTTCCTTTCCGGGTCTGGGTCTGAGCTTCGACATACCCGAAGTGGCTTTCTCGATATTTGGGTTCAGCATACGATGGTACGGCATCATTATCGCTGTCGGCTTCATGCTCGCGTTCATTTACGGTTTGAAAAGATGCGAGGAATTTGGCTTCAATCAGGATCAGCTTATTGATATACTGTTTGTGGCCACCCCCGCAGGCATAATCGGCGCACGGGCTTACTATGTCATATTCAGTTATGACCAGTTCAGGGGCAACCCGGTCAAGATGCTCCAAATTTGGACGGGCGGTCTTGCGATATACGGCGCGGTGATCGGCGGGCTGCTTGCCGGGGCTATCGCAGCAAGAGTCAAGAAGATAAAGGTGACGGCGGCTTTAGACCTGGCTTCGCTGGGCTTCCTTATCGGCCAGTCCATCGGCCGCTGGGGAAATTTCATAAATCGCGAAGCATACGGCTCGGTGACCTCACTGCCGTGGAGGATGGAGATATTCGACTGGTCTGTCGGGCGGCGGATCTCCGTGCACCCGACCTTCCTCTATGAGTCGCTCTGGAACGCCCTGGGTTTCGTCCTCCTCCACTTCGCATCAAAGCGCCGCAAATATGACGGTCAAACGTTTTTGACCTATTTGGCATGGTACGGCCTCGGTCGCGGCCTTATCGAAGGATTGAGGACTGACAGTCTGTACTTCCTCAATACGAACCTCCGCGTCTCCCAGGTATTGGCTTTTGCGTCCTGCTTTGCTGCCCTTCTCATACTGGGATATAACGCGCTGTTCAGGACCCATGACCCTGAAAACATGCAGGTCGCTATTTATAACGCCAAAAAGGCGTCGGGTTCACCGGCTCCTGACACACCGACCGACTCCGAGTTTTCGGAGCCTGTGTCTATCACAGATACCGACAAGGCCGAGCTTGGAGGAAATCCGGATTTCGTTCAGGACGGCAGGCTGGTCGACAACAACCTGAGAGTCGGGCCCAATCCCGACGCCCCCGCTCCATATGTTTCTCCTATCGAGAAGATCGGCATGACCGAAATACCGCCTTCCCCGCCTTCAGAGGGCACTCAGCGCCCGGCACAGGCACAGGACACCGACGGAGGAGAGACCTCGCAAAATATCGATCAGCAGAAATAAAGCTTTCGTTCAAGAATAGCTCTTTGGCGATTTTGCAGGACTCTTTTTTTGAAGGTCATAGCGGACAAACATGACTGCAATGGTGACCTGACAACCATCAGGCAGGATCGTTCGGCGGTCAGATGGTCAAAAAGATGATCCAAGCCTATGAGCAGAGACTCAAATAACCGGGCAGTGATAAACTAAGCAGTATTCGTATATTGACCTGTTTGCATATTATCATATCGATTCTGCAACTGATGCAGATGAACTGTGATTGAATGTAGTAGGAACTTGAATAACCGCCGGGCAGTGATAAACTAAGCATATAGTACCGGTTAAATAGTTGTCACAAAATCGATAACGGGAGTAAGCTCTATGTCGCTTACTCCCGTTTTTTATTCTCTATATTATGTCATATATTGTCATAACATGCATCAGGCTTGCTGCAAACTTGCGGGCTTTATGCATTGCATTTAATTACAGACTATAAGAATACAAGCCGGCTATATCGATCTTATATGTCCCCGGAGTAATCCCCTTCGTCGTCCGATGATCCTTCATCGCCAAAGTAGGAATCGTTCCCCTGAGTTTCTTCATCATAATATCCGTCGTCTTCGACCAGCACCGGCGTTACTGCCAGGTAATCCGCATGTATGTAGGCAATACCGCCGTCATATTCTACCTGGTGCCATTCTTCCGTATAATATTCAGTTATCACTGTAAATTTCTCGTTCGCATATGCGCGGCCTATAACATCATAGTTTGTACCCGGGCCGCTGCGGATGTTCAAAAACGTATCGACATTGCGCACCGTTCCGATAAGAACATAGACGGGTTCCGGTGAAGGTTCCGGTGAAGGCTCTTCGCTTACGTTTGGTTCTTCGGACGGGGTAGCTACAGGCTCCTTATCCTTGCCGCAACCGAAAAGAGTCAGGCATATCAAAAACATTATGAACATGCTGCGCAGCTTCTTCATGATCAGACCCCCGCTATAATACTGTTTTCTGCTATATCAACACTATTTTAATCAACTATAGCATACAATTTATCATTTTTCCACACAGATGACAAATTTTTATCATTTTGCAGTTATTTGTAATAAATGAATACTTCAGCGGAAAAATTTAAAGAAAATTTAATATTATTCATACGATTAGTTAATAACCTTTGGTTATATTAAAATCAGCAGAAGTGAGTATTTTTTCATCATTACCTCCTAGCATTTGAGGCGGCCTCATCGGCCGCCTCTTTTGTTGATTTGCATCGGATTTTGGAGGATGTGCGTTACGTCACGCATATTACCATTTGTTATATCTCACTTTGCCCGGATCGAAGCGCTCGGGCCTCGGCCTCTCCTCATCGGGATACCCGACAGCGATCATGTTGAACGGAACGATGCCTTCCGGCAATCCCAACACTTCCCTTACGGGTTCCATGCGCTCCGGCTTCGGTGCGACTCCCATCCAGCATGTGCCAAGCCCCATATCATACGCGGCAAGCATCAGGTTTTGTGTGGCTGCGCCGCAATCCTGCTGGTAGTACTCGGACTTGGCGGGTTCGCCGCAGACCACTATGCATACCGGCGCCTGCTCAAGCATTGCGGAATAGGGATGAGCCGCACGTAATTTGTCCAGCACCTCCCGATCCGTGCATACGACAAAGTGCCAGGGCTGGGAGTTCCGTGCCGACGGGGCCATCATTGCTGCTTCCAGGAGCTGCTTTATCTGCTCGTCACTTACCGGGTCGCTTTTGTACCTTCTTATTGAACGGCGGTTATAAATAGCCTCGATCATTGTAACATCCCTTCCTGTCAGTTTATTCTAACATGAGAATATCATTATAATTTGGACCAGTCAAGGATAATAAGGATGTCACTTTATCTCGAACCGATTATATGTATGCACCTGTAGTCCGTAAATTTGTAAGAGGCCAGCGGTCTGTTATCGGCATCCGCAGTGTGGGTAGCTATGAGGACCCGCTCAGGTACCGGCTGCCCCACCTGTACCACAAACAGGCTGTGGGTATAATTCTTTCCGTCAAATGAAAGCTGGATTATGTCACCCGGTTCGATATCATGCAGTTCGGCAGCCACGCCGTACGGGCCTACACCCTTATTTTTCGTGAGAAAGTTGTATAAAAATTCCACTCCCGTCCATGAAGGCGACTTGTTATTCCCGTTTATGTAGTACCACCCGTATGTCGGGGTGTAATTCATCCTGGCTCCGCCGGCGAATATGCATTGCGATATGAAATTCGTACAGTCTCCGCCAAGACCGTCATAGTTCAGATATTTAGGATTTCTCGAAAATGCCCATTTGTGAGCGTATTCAACAGCTTTCGATCGTATGTATGGCATTTTTTCCTCCTTGAGGCAGGTTAGTCCGGACAAGGGAAAACGGACGGGGGACAGGTACATTGCCCACTTCCCGGACAGGGACAAGGAGCGGACAATGTACCTGTCCCCCTGTCCACGTCTGTCCCCGTGTCTTGTTCCCGGTCAGATATACTCTTCGCCGATAACCGCCGACGAACATCCCGCACAGCGGTTTACCGTATCGACCAGCGTCCTGCTGTCGAGTCTGTCTCCGCAAAAAACAACCGCCTCGTTTCCGTCGATGTCTGCCGACATAACACCGGAAAGGGCCGTAAGGCTTTGGATCGCCTGCTTCTTTACATTCTCATCGGAAATCGTCAGTGAAAGCCTTGTTTTCTTCACGGCAACAGATCCTCGACCGCTTCGCCGATGGACATGATAGCTTTGACAGGTTTAGACTTCATGACTTTTTTTCTAGTTTTGGGACTCAGCATCATCCCTGCAGAGGCTCCGATTATCATACCGACACCGAAACCTTTTACAAAGGAACGCATCATGAATGTAACCCCCCTTTAGGTTTACTCCCTTGCGAGAGAATACACAACTATTATTCCCAAAGAATAAAATTAATCACTGCCATATCCTGTGAATTATTAAAGTACCGACTTCCTGCAATTCAGGACAAACCTTTGCGCATACTCTATTCAAAATAATAATTTTAGATGATATAATAGTTTTACTTCATAATATTATTAAGACTTATTTTCCGCCATTTTATTATTGCATTTATTTGGTGATCCATCCGGATATCGGCTCACCCGGATTTTTCTTTTTGAAAGCCCGATGCACACATTATGCACTTGATGATATAAACGCAAAAATATATAAGAAGTAAAAATAAGTTATATATAGATTGCGGAGGGTTTATTATGACAAGACTGACAATTGTCCGGCATGCTGAGGCTGAAGGAAACCTGTATCGGAGATGCCACGGCTGGTTTGACAGCAAAATAACACCGACAGGCAGATTGCAGATACAGCGG
The DNA here is from genome assembly GCA_012521525.1 of Clostridiales bacterium. Lineage (GTDB taxonomy): Bacteria > Bacillota > Clostridia > Oscillospirales > JAAYOS01 > JAAYOS01. Next base: position 7,823 of record JAAYMG010000007.1, read on the forward strand.
CTTGAGGAGCGTATCCGCAGCGACGTTGCCGGCGGGACCGGTTACGACGTCATCTTTTCAAGCGATTTGATACGCACTATGGAAACCGCAGGTGCCGTGTCACGAGCCACCGGTCTTCCGATAATCCCCCATCCGGGCCTGAGGGAGATCCATTCAGGAGAATGGGAAGACCTCACTTGGGGGTACTGCTTAAGGAATGATGGTGAACTCGTAAAAAACTACGGCACTTACCCCGAATGGCAGGTCAAAGGCGGGGAAAGCATTGCCCAGCTGTGCAGACGACTGTCAGATACCCTGGAGGAGATCCTCGGCGACAACCTTGGGAAATCGATTTGCATAGTATCGCATTCGGTAGCGATAAGGGCACTGATGTGCAGGATCTACGACATTCCGGTTACCGGATTTTCGTCTACACCCGAGGTCTCCAATGCCTCATTATCCTGCTTTACTTATGACGGCGGCAAGTTTACAGAACTGTATGTAAATGATACTTCACATTTGTCCGATATCGTCCCGTTAAGGGCAAGACTAAAGGAAGGCGATGAAAAAGCCCAGCTCTGGTTCAGGTCTGCGAAACCGGATAAGGATCTTCCGCTGGTGGAAAGCTTTTGGAGGGATTCCTGGCTGGCAGTGCACGGCAACCTGCATGGCTTTGACGGATCCGCAATCAGGTCTGAGGCTATCCGCATGCTGCGCCGGAACCCGGATTCGGTAAGCTTTGCGATGCTGGGCGATAAGGAGATCGGAATCCTGGCCCTGGATACTACGGACCTCACGGAGGATGACTGCGGGCATATAAGCCTGTTCGCAATGGCACCGGAATACCGGGGAAAGCGCCTTGCCGTACAGCTTTTAGGGCAGGCGGTCAGCATTTACAGAAAGCTCGGGCGCAAATATCTTAAATTATATGTCTCTCCGAATAACCACAGGGCAATAAATTTTTACAAAAAGAACGACTTCTATGAATGCGGGTATGGTCCGGGAATCCACAGCGACCTGCTTCTCATGAAGAAGGAGATCTGACATCTCTCTATGCTCCTGAATTATGAACGCGGCAACGGAAAAATGCATAAGATCAAATTAAAATGTTTAAAATTGCAATTGCGGGACAATAATATTGTTGTGTATCAAACATACTACAGCGCAACATTCTCGCAATCAAAATCCCTATCCTGCGGGAATGATCAGGAGGAAATAGAATGAAAAAGAAATGGACGGTATGGATCGCGGTTATATTGCTTTCCACTATACTGGCGGGATGCACTGTCTCCGGGTCTGTTCAGCCATCGGTTTCACCTAATACAGGCGCAAGCCCGGGCGTTACAGCAACTCCCGGCAGTACCGGGGGTGCAGGGGGAAATGTAACGACATCACCAATGGTTTCTCCACCTACCTCTCCCAATACGTCACCTGGAACTTCTCCGGGGATTTCTCCATCACCAACAACCTCCCCTGCAGCATGACATTTCTACCACCAAAAGCAATATGGGATGTGTAATCAAAAACTGCACATCCCTTACATATTTTTAATGGTTTTTTGCTTTTTACTGAATATCATCGCCCGGTCCGGGCAACATCCATCTTATAATTGACATTTAACCGTAAATACGATAATATAAAATAGTCATGAAGTGGAAGTTGACACTCTGACCTGGTCTGCGCAAAGGCTTTCGGTCAAAGTTTATCACAGTCATTTCGCCAGGTCGCTTATGATCTACCGGAAGGATCTTATACTTTCCGCATATCATTTATAGGTTTCTGAAAGTATTTCTTATATGTCAGATATCTATGATCCGATATAACTCAAAAGAAAGGAGAACCATTATGCCAGAACTGAAAGGAAGCAGAACGGAGCAGAACCTCAGGGACGCTTTTTCCGGAGAATCCCAGGCAAGAAATAAGTATACATTCTATGCAAGCACCGCAAAGAAAGAGGGCTATGAGCAGATAGCCGCTATTTTCCAGGAGACGGCAGACAACGAAAAGGAGCATGCAAAAATTTGGCTCAAGAAGCTGGGCGGCATCTCCGATACTATCACAAATCTAAAAGACGCTGCGGCCGGTGAAAATTACGAGTGGACCCAAATGTACAAAAACTTCGCCGAAGTTGCCCGCGAAGAAGGATTCGATGAGATCGCAGAGCTTTTTGAGCGGGTAGCTACTGTTGAAGCCCATCACGAGGAGAGATACCTCAAGCTGGTTGCAAACCTCGAAAATGAACTTGTTTTCAAGCGCGGAGACAAGGTCCTCTGGATCTGCCGCAACTGCGGATATATTTACGAAGGCAGCGAGGCCCCCAATGTGTGCCCGCTGTGCGCACACCCGAGAGCATACTTCCAGCTCTACAACGAGGCCTATTAAACGACCAGGCAAAAACAGCCGGCCTTACGCTCCCTGGCTTAAGGTCGGCTTTTGTATTCTTTGGGAAATCATCAATTATTGCCTTATTTTCATATCGTCCATTCGCTGTGTATTATCGCAATGAGTTTTCGTCCCCGTTCGGTGTCTGAAAAGACAAGCTTGAGGCTCTTCCAGTCGATGTATGAGTGTTCCTCGCTTCCGGGGAAGTGGAATTCAACAAATTCGGCATCCGGAAAAACGTCCTTCACATTCTCCAGGGAGTTTCCGGTCCTTACAACAGTATTTATTCCTATGACAGGCGCTTCGGCATATTCGGCGTCGTACACATAGCGGTCGAAATATGCGGAAGGTGTCATAGTGATCGGGGAACCTACCCCGTCTACAGTACCCCAGACATAGGTATCTTCAGAAGTCTCAAATCCCTTTACGACCTCAGCGCTGAAATGAAGGTTTACATCCGGCTCAACGGTCGAATACGGTGTAAACAAAACACCCAGTTCCGGGTGGATCCATCCGGCCAGTGCGCTGTAATTTCTGTCACGTATGGCCGTCAATACTGAGTAGGCATCATCCAGCAAATCTTTATTTGCAGGCGTTTCGGCTGACTCGGCAGCCATGACGGTCAGGAGAGGTGCATTCAGATCGATCTTCCTATCGTTGACATGATCGATCAAAATAAAAACTGCACCGGCCAACAGCGCTCCGCTCAGGATCAATGCGAAAGACTTAATGATTTTTCTCATGAAATATGCTCCTCATGACCACATGATGACAGCTGATCCTTCATCAGATAAATGGTTTGAAAAGCGTCTCCTTTCCTATGTTTCAGTCATGCCGGAAATATTATAGCAAGTTTGATCATTGTTTTGCCAAACCAAAATAATTCAAATATTGCATAAATTGGCATTTTACAAGCGCAAGTGCATATTCTTGCACTTGTATATTCTAAACCTCATAAAGAAAGATTACAACCACATAAAGTTACAAAATAGTTAAATAATAGTTACAATCAATACTAATCGGGGTGATGCAGATGTCTCAAAAGCAATACCATATCCAATGCGGACCGGGGGATGTGGGTGAATATTGCCTTCTTCCGGGTGATCCTGGCCGGGTCGAGTCGATCGCGGCTTTGCTTGACAACCCGGAGAAGGTGGCGGAGAACCGTGAGTATACGACTTATACCGGAACACTTCTGGGTAAAAAGGTTTCGGTCACTTCCACAGGGATCGGCGGTCCCTCGGCGGCAATAGCAATGGAAGAGCTGGCGGCACTTGGCGCTCATACCTTTATCAGGGTCGGAACTACCGGCGGAATCAACATGAAAGTCAAAAGCGGGGACCTGGTCATCGCCTCCGCAGCAATAAGGCAGGAAGGTACCGCACTCCACTACGCTCCCATAGAATATCCGGCTGCTGCGGACTTTTTCGTAACGCAGGCCCTCGTCAACGCGGCAACACGGCTGGGCTACACATGGCACTGCGGCATCGTCCAGTGCAAGGATTCATTTTATGGCCAGCATTCTCCCGAACGCATGCCCGTCAGCTACGAGCTCCTGCAGAAATGGGAAGCCTGGAAAAGACTCGGGGTACTGGCAAGCGAAATGGAAGGCGCAACTCTTTATGTGGTAGCCAATTCTCTTGGTGTAAGGGCAGGTACTGTCCTGAGTGTCGTTTGGAACCAGGAACGGAAAGCAGCAGGCTATGAAGAACCGGACAACCATGACAGCTCAGCATCCATAAAATGCGCTGTCGAGGCAATAAAGCTTCTCATCAGTCAGGACGAGCAAGGCTGAGATATCCCCACTTCAGGCATGCAGACAAAAGCACCCTCTTGTCACCTTCAACGTCAAACCGTACCGCAAGTATATCGCCGGTGCGGTTTATTATTGTCCCTTCTCCAAAGTATTTGTGTACTACACGCACACCCGGATCGAAGCCTTTCTGTGATACGCCCGAAGGTCTCACGGATATGCCCAAAAGTGAAGATGACCTGTTGTCCTCTATTGTAATTTTATCGCTGCCAACCTTGCCATATATACTAATACCTGATTTGACGACCGAATCATGAGAATACGGTCGAGAAAAACCGGACCTAAGCTTCAAAGGGACAGTGCCGCCACCCTTCCCCCTTTCTTTTTTCGGAAACAGGATTTCTACAAACGGTGAAAGCTCCCGTTCTCTGCCAAACCTCCTTGAAGCGGTGACGATCTCAACTTCATACCGTGCACGCGTAAGTGCTACATAGAACAGGCGGGTTTCCTCTTCATATCTGTCAGTCTGAAATGCTCCTGTAACCCCTGTGTTGTTGTCGGAGGGCAGTATGCCCCGATACAGATCGATAATGAATACCTTGTCAAACTCCATTCCTTTACTTTGATGTATCGTCGCAACCGTTACACTCCTGCCATCTTCCCTCCTGTTTATCTTCCCCAACTGCTTTAACCGTTCCAGAAATCCACCGATCGTCTTTTGCTCTGCCGCGAGTGCAAGAAGGGTCAGGTATTTCTCTTCCATTCCGGCATAAGATTCGATCCCCTTATTTTCCTGATGTCTTATCCACTGCAGATAAAACAGGCTGTTTATATTCTCCAGCGCATCATATGGCTCCATACCTCCTATTTCGGACATATCGTCGCCAAATTCAAGGATCTTCTCGGCGAAACTTCCATCGCTTACCTCTGCAAGACGTTCAAATATCGTTCCCCGTTTTCCCTTCCTGATATCCGATACGACTTTCATATATTGGTTCTTTGTTGTGTTTAGCCCAAGTTTCCAGTAGATCTGTGAATACGCTTCGAGATCCCACGGATTTGCAGCAAGCCGCAGAGCATACTCAAGATCTTTTACCAGGCGGTCTTCGAAGAAATACGTGTCGAATTCCCCGCTGAAGGGGATCCCTTTCCGGTCGAGCAGATCAAAAAGCGGGATCCCCGACGTATGGTTCCTGTAAAGCACAGCGACTTGCCTGCCTCTTTTCAATGACTTTTCGATCTCCCGCAAAAGATATCCATACTGTTTTCGGCTGTCCCGCAATTTCTTTCGAACAACTGCCCCCCGGGCGTGGACTGTTTCCATTTGCTTGTCGTACCTGTTTTGATTGCTCCTTATCACCTTTAGAGCCGCATCGGCAATCACTTTACAGCATCTATAGTTCGTTTCCATAAACATGATTTCGGCATTTGGATGATCCTTCCCGAAGTCCACCAGCGCTTCGGGATACGCCGCCCTGAAACCGTATATGCTCTGGTCCTCGTCTCCGACCATGAACAACCTGTCATAGTGTGATGACAACCTGCAGATTATCTTATGCTGAAGGTAAGAGTTGTCCTGTGCTTCGTCAACATTGATATAACGAAAGCGGTCCTGCAGCCGGGCAAGGATATCCGGGTGAGCGTCGATCAGCCTGTCAGCCAGTATAAGCTGGTCATCAAAGTCCATGAGATCATTCCTGCGCAGGAATGATTCATATGCTTCATAAAACCGAAGAAAGTCCAGATCCGCAAGTTGGATGCTGTCCAGCTCGATCGGTTCGGTCAGCCTGTTCTTACAGTAGCTTATGTATTGCGCAAGCTGCCTTACCGCATTATCATCGGGGTTTTGATAAAACTCGCTTAAACATAGCTTCCGTATTATCCGGCTGTTATCTGTCACAAGTTCGGGTATCGTATAACCGTAACGTCCGGCATACTTTCTTATCACCCAATAGCAAAAGCTATGGATCGTCCTGAAGTCTACACTTGCCGCTAAGTCAGCTCCAAACTTTTTTGAAAAGCGATCCCTCATCTCTGCAGCCGCCGCAGCGGAGAAGGTCAACGTAAGGATCTGTCCGGGCGGAACACGTTCGCAGAATATCAAATACGCGACCCGTGTCGTAATAACGGTCGTCTTTCCGCTGCCAGGAACGGCAAGCAGCAGGGCGGGACCGTCTGTTTTTCGGACAGCCCTTTCCTGCTGCGGATTCAATCTGATATCGTACTTTGACTTAAAATCCTCATACGTAAAGTATTGCAGATACCCTGTTTCCATGTTCATCTCCGGCAAAGGAAGTTTCCAATTTATTCCATATCCGGAAGTATTATAACATGGAAACGGAAGGATTTCAACAAACCGGAAATGCTATTCTGCGGTATAAATATCAACTATTATCTTGATCTTAGAGACATCCCTGACCTTTGAGATATCGCCGGTTATATGATTTGACCTCTCCAAAGCTCTCCATCTGCCTGCAGGCAATCATAAGAAACAGATGTAGATTTCGTCTCATTATCAATCAAATCATATACTTCAGGAGATCAAATTTAAGATCGTACTCCTTTTACGCCTGGCCAATCAGTGGGTAGATTCATTTATCGGTTTTTCATTTATCGGCTTGATGCCGAAACGCTGATCAGACAGGTTTATATTTCAGCGCTTCATATGTCAGCCATCCGCCCATCACGTTCTTTACCCTGAACCCGTTTTGCATCAGAATGCGCGCAGCGATATAGGACCGTACGGCGGACTTGCAAAATACGACAACCGTCTTGTTCCTGTCTATGAAGTCCAGCATCTGCCTCAAATCATCCACAGGCACTAATATACTTCCGTCGACAGAACCCTTTGCGTGTTCAGTTTTGGTCCTGACATCTACTATCTGGTATTTATCCCTGTCGAGCGAGTCCAGCTCCTGCCAGAGTATAGGCTCTACCAATCCGCTCCTTATGTTCTCGGCTATATAACCGGCAAAGTTGACCGGGTCTTTTGCCGTGTTATATGGCGGAGCATATGCAAGCTCAAGATGTTGCAGATCCTCAGTGGTTGCGCCAAGCCTGATGCAGGTAGCGAGCACATCGATACGCTTGTCCGTACCGTCTTCACCGACAGCCTGAGCGCCCAGCAGCCTGCCCGTCTTCGGCTCAAAAATCACTTTCATGTGTATCGGGTCCGCTCCGGGATAGTACCCTGCGTGGTTATTGCCATGAGTATAGATGACTTCGTAATCCACATGCAGCTTTTTGCCCCCGGCAATGAGCCGCTTTTCATTTATCCCCGTTGAAGCGGCCGTCTTTCCGAATACCTTTGCGATCGAAGTGCCCTGGGTGCCCTTGTACGGATGGTTCATCCCCACAACGTTATCGGCTGCGAGCCTGCCCTGCTTGTTGGCCGGTCCTGCCAGCGGCACGGCAGTTTTCTGCCCGGTTATATAGTCAACGACCTCAATTGCGTCACCTACAGCGTAGATATCATGATCGGATGTGCGAAGCATTTCATCTACAACGATATGTCCCCTTACACCGATCTCAAGTCCGGCATCCTTTGCCAGCTCGCTGTTAGGCCGCACACCGACGGACATTATTATTATGTCGGCGGGTATCTCCTGCCCATCCCCCAATCTCACTTTGCTGCCTTTTTCGTCACTTTCGATCTCTTCTACCCTTTTGCCCAAAACCAGCTTTACACCCCTGGAATTGAGCTCCTTATGAACATACTGTGCCATTTCGAAGTCAAGGTTGCTCATTACCTGGTCCAGCATTTCGACAATGGTGACATCAAGGCCGACTTCCCTCAGATTTTCAGCCATCTCGATCCCGACAAAGCCACCGCCTATGATTACGGCCTTTTCACACTTATGGGACCTGAGATATGATGTTATCCTGTCAGTATCGGGTATTGTCCAGACCGTAAATACGTTTTCGCCGTCAGCACCTCTTATCGGCGGTTTTACCGGAGAAGATCCGGGTGAGAGGATCAGTTTGTCGTAAGGCAGCTCATATGTTTCGCCGTCGTGCTCGACAGTCACCGTCTTCCTGTCCCTGTTGATCCCGGTTACATTGCTGTTGACCCGGACATCGATATTGAAGCGGACACGCAGATCCTCAGGGGACTGGACTATCAGGTCCCCGCGCCTTTTGATCGTACCGCCGATATAATACGGGAGGCCGCAGTTGGCAAAGGATACGAAATTCCCACGCTCAAGAACGATTATCTCGTCATGCTCGGCAAGTCTCCTCAATCTGGCGGCTGCGGTAGCTCCGCCCGCTACCCCGCCCACGATTACGTATCTAGCCATTTTTTATACCACTCCTGTGATTTTGCAGTGATATGCATGCAAGCGGATGATATGTACTACTTCTCCCATATCCATTTCGAAAAAACCTTGTTGACCGAGAAAAACATCCTTTCCTTCCTGCTGTCCTTCTCAAAAACCTGCATGCTTCCCATCGTCTCTTCTTCTACATGGGTATATCCCTCTTCCTGCATGACTCTGATCAGCAAATCATAGGCATTGTCGGGCTTTGCCAAAATGACCCTCGGCGAATCTTGCACCTCGACATATTCCGTGTCCGTAAACAGGATTTTCGCCAGTCCAAGCCCGCTTGCCAGCGGATTTGCCACTTCAAGCTTCATATAGGACAAAAAGGATGATATCAGCGCAAACGCAATAATTATTATCGCAAGTATCAGAACGTTCTTGAAAAATCTAATATCAGTCACTTCCTTTCACAAAATCAACAGGTATATGATTTACAGACAGCTCATTGGTCTATCCTTACTTTTCCCACAAGTTGAATACATATTAGTATGACTCGATAAGATCCTTTTGGTTCCTTACATGAGCCATGGCCTTTGCATTATGTACCGCCCGGAGAAACTGTTGAATAAAGATGATCTCTTTGATCAGGGCACCGATAAAACCAAAAGCAAGGCCCGGATCAAAGATACTTGCGAATGATCATACCATGGGATCTCAGCATCCCAAATCTCTCATAGAAGCCCTGCATGTCTTCGTCACACATGAGATCAATACAAGTTATGTCCTCAAGCTGCTCCAGCATAATCCTGACAAGTTCGCTCCCGATCCCCTTATGCTGATATTCGGGAAGTACTTCAAGCATCGGGATAAACGCAAAATTGACCATATCACTCAGCGCATTTATAAATCCCGCAACTTTCGACTGCCCTTTATCATAAGCCAACACAATGAAGCTGCTGTTCCTGAGTATCGTAAAGTGCTGCTCCGGGGTAAGCGGTTTTGCCCAACCTGCAAAAAATCCTTCCAGCTCTTCGGGACTTATGCCATCAAGCGTTGTTCTGTATTCGATCATATTCAATTCCTTTTCTTGCAGGCCTTCCTGCAGTTATGTGATGATAGTACGCTTATTTCTCTCATTATCTCATAATAATTTATCAAAATAAATACTTTCAGAAGTAAATTTATCATGTTCTGATAATTAAGTGTTGATTCTGTGTATGTTGATGCGCCAACTTCCTGCTATCTACGTCGGCCTGAAATCATGATGACCTAAAATTATGACGACTACTTTCTGTTTCGGAAACAAGGCCCCTAAGCACATTTATTCCTTCCAATGCATCATCCTTATTTGCTCCCGACTATACCGGGAATTCGTTTCAACTCTTCTCTGACCAGATTCAAAATACTTTCTGTCATCGGTCCTTCACCTTCTAATTATTTCGATTTCTCAGAACGTTCTGCATGCATCTGTGCGATCTCAAATTTTCCGATTCCGTTATTCCAATATGATAGTAATTATTGTCTTTCAGGGACACAGACATCGCCCAAAATGAAAATAACACATAATGTAAAAACCATAGTTCAAAGGCAATGCCTTTTTCCTATGGTCTCCCAGAACAACCTTACATGTGCAGCAATTGCATAAGCTGCTATATTTCCCTGCGCCCCTCAAGTGCGCGCCCGAGCGTGACCTCATCGGTAAATTCCAGATGGCTGCCCATCGGTATGCCATAAGCGAGCCGCGTGACTTTGACATTGAAAGGCTTGAGGAGCCTGGCGATGTACAGTGCGGTAGCTTCACCCTCGGTGTCAGGGTTCGTGGCCATAATGATTTCGCTGATCCCACCGTTGCTTACGCGGGCAAGCAGTTCCTTGATGCGAATATCGTCGGGACTCACATGGTTCATGGGTGATATGACACCGTGGAGCACATGGTAAAGCCCTTTATACTCACAAGTGCGCTCTATGGCAACGACGTCCTTCGGACCCGAAACCACACAAATGGTCGATTTGTCCCGCTGCGGCGCCGAACATATGGGGCACAGCTCGTCTACCGTGAGGTTTTGGCAGGACCTGCACAACCTGACTTCTGCCTTCGCGTTCACGAGCGCCTCGGCAAACGATTTTGCCTCCTGTTCGGGCATGTTCAGGATGTGGAAAGCAAGCCTCTGAGCTGTCTTCCGGCCAATACCCGGCAGACGGGCAAAGTGATCTATGAGATTTTCAACCGGAGCGGGAAAAAACTGCATGCTTTAACTTCCTTTGTTTATAAAGTTTAAAACAGCCCCGGAATCGACATTCCGCCGGTGATGCGGGACATCTCTTCCTCCATGGCGGTCTCCGCCATCCTGATCGCCTCGTTTACGGCGGCGACGATCATGTCCTGCAGCATTTCGACATCATCTGGATCCACTGCTTCCGGCTTTATTTCAACGGCTGTCAGAACTTTCTTTCCCGTAACCGTCGCGGAAACTACTCCGCCGCCGGCTGTAGCTGTAAAGGTGCGCTCTTCCATTTCCTGCTGCAGGTTGAGCATGTCCTGCTGCATCTTTTGGATCTGCTTCATCATATTTTGGCCGCCGCTCGGCATGTTTGGAAACTTCCTCGCCATAATATCCCTCGTTTCGTTAAACAGTTATCTTAGTCTTCTATCTTAATCTTCGATTCTTATGTTATCAAGCTCATTCTTCCGGTCTATCAGTTTTTTCAGAGGATCGTTCTCCATCCTGGTCTGCTCATATTCAAGCCTTTGATTGTTGACTATATCAACCGATATATCTTTCCCAAGTATTATGCTTGCTTCTTCACCGATCGCTTTCTTGATCTCGGGCTTGTCAAGGACATTCTTTATCATCGGCGAATCGGTTACTATACACAGTCGGGATCCCTGCAATACCGTATTTTGTATGGTATTGAGGAAAGAAAACTTGGAAACTTCCAGTTTTGGTTTGACTCTCTGC
>JAAYMG010000054.1 GCA_012521525.1 Clostridiales bacterium
CTCTACGGTCCCCCTGCCCCTGAGATTGAGCACTGCCCAGTGTTTGACCAGCTGGTCGGCAACCGCTATTATGACAGCCAGCAACAGGTAAAGCATCCGATACCTCCACCATTTTATAAGGCAGGACAGGGTTTTCTCCCTGTCCCACCCTCACCGGTCAGGCCGGTTATAACTCAACGTCCTTATAATAGGTCTTTACTACGTTCGCGCAACGGGCGCACAGCGTCGGATGGTCCTCATCCTTACCCACATCTACCGAGAAGCTCCAGCAGCGCGGGCACTTCTCTCCGTCGGCATTGCCGACCACTATCCGGATACCTTCGATACCCTCGCAGGGTTGCCCTTCGGTACCGCTTTGTACGTATACCTGCGATACGATGAACAGGGTGGGCAGTGACTTCTCCAGAGATTTTGCAAATCCGAGTGCGTCTCCGCTGCAGTTCAATATGACTTTAGCTTCCAGCGATTTTCCTATCTTCTTATCCGCGCGAGCCTGTTCCAGAGCGAAGTTCACGCCGTCCCTCAGCAGGACGATCTTTTCCCACTTTTCCTCCGTCCTTTCGTCAAAGCGGAATTCGGGATGGGTCACCGCCATGGAGTTGAACACTACATGACGCGGATCATCGTCTTCCGCATGCGGCATGGCCTGCCAGATCTCATCCGAAGTGAAGGCGAGGATCGGGGCGAGCATGCGGACCATTGAGTCAAGGATCATATACATCGTCGTCTGGGCACTGCGATAAGACAGGCTTTCCTTGCCCTCGCAATAGAGTCTGTCCTTGAGCACGTCAAGATAGAAGTTGGACATGTCGACGACGCAGAAATTATGGATCGAGTGGAAGACTATATGGTACTCGAACTCTTCATATGCCCTCAGCACACGCTCGGTAAGCTTATCCAGCTTCATCAGCGCCCAGCGGTCCAGCTCTTCCAGTTCATCATACGGGACTAGGTCATTGGGGTCGAAATCATTCAGGTTTCCAAGGATATAACGGGCAGTGTTCCTGATCTTCAGGTACGCCTGGGACAGCTGTTTGAAGATCGCATCGGATACGCGGACATCTGCCGTGTAGTCGCTTGACGCGACCCAAAGGCGCAAAAGATCGGCACCGTAAACATTGACTATATCTTCAGGGGCGATCGTGTTTCCGAGCGACTTGTGCATCGCCTTGCCTTCGCCGTCGACGACCCAGCCGTGGGTCAGGACGGTCTTATACGGGGCTTTGCCCTTTGTGGCGACTGCTGTCAGCATAGATGACTGGAACCATCCGCGGTACTGGTCGGATCCCTCAAGGTACAGGTCCGCGGGCCACTCCGCATCTTCCTGCCTTGCAAGGGCGGCGAAATGCGATGATCCCGAATCGAACCATCCGTCAAGCGTATCCGTTTCCTTTGTGAATGATCTGCCGCCGCAGTGCGGGCATGCAAAGCCTTCAGGAAGGAAATCCCTTGCTTCCCTTTCATACCATACGTTCGATCCGAACTGACCGAACAGTTTTGAGACCGCATCGATAGACTCGGGAGTGCACACGGGCTTCCCGCAGTCCTCGCAATAGAATACCGGGATCGGCAATCCCCAATGGCGCTGGCGCGAAATACACCAGTCGGCCCTGTCGCGGATCATGCTCACAATGCGTTCTTCGCCCCAGCCGGGGATCCATCTTACTTCCCTGCATGCCTTTTCGGCTTCGTCCTTAAAGGCTTCGACAGAGCAGAACCACTGGGATGTTGCACGGTAGATGACGGGCTGCTTGCAGCGCCAGCAGTGCGGGTATGAGTGGATCATCTTTTCGCTGGCAAACAGCGCTCCTGTCTCTTTCAGGTGTTCGAGGATGGCGTCAGCCGCCTTTTCATAATACAGGCCCTCAAACATGCCCGCTTCCGACGTCATATAGCCCCTGTCGTCGATGGGCGTGATATCGGGCAGATCGTACTTCCTTCCGGACTCATAGTCCTCCAGTCCGTGTGCAGGCGCAGTGTGAACGCAGCCTGTACCGGAGTCCATGGTCACATAGTCAGCAAGGATCAGCAGGCTTTCGCGGTCAAGGAACGGATGCCTTGCCTTCATGCCTTCGACCAGTGAGCCCTCAAACACATGGACTATCTCATAGTCGCTATGGCCGGCATGTTTCATCACTTTTTCGACCAGTGCATTGGCCATGACATATGTCTCTCCGGAAGGAACTCGCACGAGAGCATATTCCTCGGAAGGATTGAGCGCTATCGCAAGGTTGCCGGGAAGCGACCATGTTGTCGTGGTCCATATCACAAAATAGAGATTGTCGACATCGCAGACACCTGAGAATCTACCCAGGTCGTC
>JAAYMG010000055.1 GCA_012521525.1 Clostridiales bacterium
AGGGCACACCTGGTTTTCCCTGCTTATCAGCAGTTTTTCGGCATATGGCTTTTTGTACTTGGGATCTTTTTGGTTGCCGTTTCTTATGGTCACAAGTACAAGACCCACTTCGTCGAACTTTCCGAGTCCATAATCGGTGACGTCCCATCCCAGCATGTTGTCGCGTATTTCATCGCATTCGGGTCCCTTCTCCTTCCAGTCCTCCGGGGTCCAGTGGGCAAACGGAGGCAGCGCGAACTTATGCTCTTCGATGAATCTTATGGCATCCATTATGATTTTGTTGACCTCAGAACGTTTCATGATTTCCTCCTCCCCTGATGCACGATATTGGCACTTTGATAATGCTTTGATAAATTATATTGATTATATTATACATCATATAAATGGTTATTTTAAGAAAATAATGGGTCAAATTGAGAGATTTTTTAACTCTTATCAAATCATTATCAAATATTAGATGCAGAGGCTGATACTCCAACAGCAAATCAAGGGACATTTCTCTGCCGGAAGCCGGTTTCGGTCCCGGGCAGCAAACCGTCCCTTGTCACTAATGTAACCATTCTATCACGTTAACTAGTCTATTCCGTTATATCCATCCCATTAACTAGTATTAGCTGATTACCAGTCTATCTGATTAATAAAGTCCATCCAGCTAACTAATCTATTACGTTAACCAGTCTATCCTGTTAACCAGACTATTCCGTTAACTCGACTTTCACATTAAACAATCTATTCCGTTAATAATTTCACACCGTTATTCCACTCGTTGACCTGCGTCTTGAGCCATTCGGTCCATGCACCCATACCCTCACCCGTCCTGGCTGAAACAGGGAAAATCTCAAGTTTGGGATTGCGCATGAGGGCATACTCCCTGACCTTTTCAAGATCGAAATCAAAATATGGCATGACGTCGATCTTGCTGATTATCAACACATCACAAACTGTGAATATATGGGGATACTTGAGGGGCTTGTCATGCCCCTCCGGGACCGAGAGGATCATTGCATTCCTGACTGCGCCGGTGTCAAAGTCTGCCGGGCAAATAAGGTTGCCTATATTCTCAAGGATGACCAGATCCAGATCGGACGCACCGATCTCCTTCAGCCCCTGTTCAGTCATACCTGCATCAAGGTGGCACATGCCTCCCGTGTGGAGCTGGATCGACCGGACACCCGTCTTGGCTATTTTTTCGGCGTCCACCGATGAGTCGATGTCAGCTTCCATCACACCGATGTCAAACTCGTTTTTGAGCGCTTCTATGGTCCGCATGAGCAGGGTCGTCTTGCCGCTTCCGGGTGAGGACATGAGGTTCAGCAGGAACGTTTTGTCGCGCTTGAGTCCTTCACGAATGCGGTCGGCTTCCCTGTCATTATCGGCAAAGACACTTTCCCTGATTTCTATGATCCTGACTTTATCCAAACGACTATCCTCCGTCTAGCATGCTTGTATCTCTTTGAGGTTCATTTCATTCCCCTGAACAAGATAGGTCAGGTCGCTGCCGCAATTGGGACATATGCGGCCATATCTGACGGTTTCGTATGTTTGACTGCAGCTTTCGCATAGGGTGACCGCCGGGATCGTTTCGATCACCAGCTCTGCCCCTTTAAGCAGTTCCGACTTCCTGACCGCCCAGTTCCAGCAATCAATCAGCTCCCTGGGGATGGCGCCTGACACTTCGCCAAGCTCGAGGGTCACTTTCGAAACCGCAGACAGCCCGTTTTCCTCCCCTACCCTTTCAACTGTCTTTATGATGTGGAATACGATGCCTAACTCATGCATTCTTTTGGCCTTTCTTTTTGCCGAACCGTATTTTCAGTTCACGTTTGATCATGTACGGTAGTATCGCTTTCATCTTGTCTTCTGTACGAACCATCCTACTGCATTCCGGAAGTTCACGATGCAGATGGATGGCGTCGAACACGCACTTTGTCGTACAGATGCCGCATCCGATGCACTTGTTCGGATCGACCACCGACGCTCCGCAGTCAAGGCAGCGGGCGGTTTCTTTTTTCACCTGCTCCTCGTTGAATGCGATGCGATTGTCACGGAAAGTCTTTGCCAACGCTTCATTATATCCCACACGCTGGCGTGGCGTATTATCGAAGGTCGACTCATCGATAAGGATATTCAGTTTATCCAGTTCGATATACTCTCTGCGGTTGCGGCCTATCGTCAGACTTGAGTTTGGCTGCACAAACCTGTGCAGGGACACCGCGCCTTCTCTGCCGGCCGCAATAGCGTCTATAACGAATCTCGGTCCGGTATAGGCATCTCCGCCTGCAAATATATCGGGTTCGGATGTCTGGTATGTCACAGGATCGGCTTTGATTGTGCCGTTTGGATCGAACTCCACATTCGTCCCTTCAAACAATTTCTTGAAATCGGGTTTCTGTCCTATAGCGTATAATATGATGTCACATTCTACAGACTCGGTGACGCTATCGTCAAACCTTGGCGCAAAGCGTCCGTTGTCATCAGTAACAGACAGGCACTTCCTGAACGTGATCCCCGATGCTTTGCCATTTTGCGACATGATCTCCTTCGGTCCCCAGCCTGTCCTGATAACTATCCCTTCTCTTTCACATTCGCTGCGTTCTTCTTCGCCACAGGGCATCTCATCATAATTTTCAAGACAGTACATGGTAACGCTATCGGCATTGCAGCGCAAAGCGGAACGTGCCACATCACATGCGACATTTCCGCCGCCTATGACGACTACCTTGCCCTGAAGGGGATACTCACCCTCAAGGTTCAGCTTGCGCAAAAAGTCTATACCTGCTATTACGCCCTCGCTGTCAGCGCCGGATACGTTCAACTCTGCGCCCTTTTGGAGTCCGGTGGCGATATAGAAGCCCTTGTAGCCCTGCCTGCGCAGCTCGGGTATGGTGACATCTTTTCCGACTTCCACACCACATATGAACTCCACGCCCATTGCGCGAAGGACATCTATCTCAGCCTCGACGACATCCTTTTCAAGACGGAAACCCGGTATCCCGTTCATAAGCATCCCGCCCGGCCTGGACTCCTTCTCAAACACTGTCGGCTTATATCCCTTCTCCGCAAGGAAGTACGCACAGCTCATTCCGGCCGGTCCGCCTCCGATAATGGCGATTTTTTCGTCAAAGCCGCCGCCTATCTTGGGAATGACAGGTTCGGGTATATACCTCGTACTTGCGTCAAGGTCCTGCTGGGCTATAAACCTCTTGACTTCGTCGATAGCAACAGCTTCATCTACAGTACCGCGGGTGCATGCGTCCTCGCAGCGGCGATTGCAGATGCGGCCGCACACTGCCGGGAAGGGGTTGTCACGCTTGATAAGCTGTAAAGCCTCACGATACCTGCCCTGGGCTGCCAGTTTCAGATAACCCTGTACAGAAACATGTGCGGGGCAGGCCGTCTTGCAGGGTGACGTACCGCTATCATAGCAATTGATCCGATTTTTATCGCGGTAATCTATGCTCCACTTCTCCGGTCCCCACGGAGTATCGTCGGGTAGCTCTGCACGGGGATACTCTATCGGGCCGTTTTTCGTGCAAAGCTTTTGGCCCAGTTTTACCGCGCCCGCGGGACAGTGTTCGACGCATCGGCCGCAGGCGACGCAGTTCCTGCTTTCGACCCTGGCCACATACGCGCTTCTGCTCAGGTTCGGGGTATTGAACAGCTGGGATGTGCGCAAAGCGTTGCAGATATTGACGTTGCAGTTGCAGATAGCAAAAATCTTGTCTTCGCCGTCGATATTGGTTATCTGATGGACGAATCCGTTGTCCTCTGCCTGTTTGAGTATCTGCAGAACTTCATCATATGTTATGTACTCACCGCGTTCTGTCTCGACGATGAAATCGGCCATATCTCCGATGGCGATACACCAACTTTCGGGATCGTCACCGCAGCCCTCTCCCAGTTTGGCACGGCTCAGGCGGCACGAACACATGCTCTTGGCATACTTCCCGTCATATTTTTTCAGCCAGTACGATATATGCTCAATGTCCAGGGACTTGTTTTCAGTTTCGATGGCTTTTTCAACCGGGATGACATGCATGCCTATGCCCGCACCTCCGGGAGGCACCATAGGGGTGACCTTCTCAAGCGGCAGGAAGGTCATCCTCTCAAAAAATGCGGCAACTTCGGGATGTTCATCGATCTGCTCCCTGCGCATGTTGAAAAACTCCGCGCTTCCGGGAACGAATCGAGGCAGTACATACTGCTTTTCCCTCTTCGGGTTCTCCCGGTTATACTCAATCAAGCCTGCATAGGCCATTTCATTCAGGATCTTCTCCAGATATGCTGCGTCCTTGCCGGTCAGCTTTACCAGCTCTGCGAGGGTCTTGGGTTTGCGGACCCCCATTTTTAGAGCAATGTCCGCCATTTCATCGGTGACGATACCAGCAAGACCCCAGTACTCAGGGTCGTTTCCCGTAACTCCTTTCAGCTTGGCCGGCAGGCGGTCGGTGATCATCTTGCCGAGCTTGATGATCTTCTCACGGGGCTGGTCCGTCCTGGGGATCTCAAAGGGCAATTTGCTCTCATCCAAAGGCATGCCTGATTTGGTTTGCTTATCCATAATACAAACTCCTTGTATAATTTGATCTATTATTCAGCAATTGTATTGTCATTGCAACAAGATGAATAGTCATAGCTCCAAGATACAGTATTATCACTATGCTTGATTTTCCAGACGATCAAGATAATCAGCAATGCCCGCGGCCAGCAAATCATACGCTCCGTTCCCGTCCCGGGCTTCAATGAAGTCAATGAAACGATCCAACCGGTCAACGGCAAAGTCCAAGCCATACATCCCCAGGTATCTGACCCAAAAGGCGATCGACACGTCGTGCATCGTATTCATGAACAGCGTCAGGATGGGCTTTCCGCTCAAAATACAGATCTCCCTGTGCCAGAGGAAAAAGCGTTCCGCCAGTTCCTCCAAACCAACATCGACAGAACATTCGCGTATATCTTCTGTCAATGAGCGTAAGCGTAAAACGTCCTCAGAGGTCCTGCAAAGGCTCAGTGCCCTAAGCGCTGTCCCCTCAATCGCAAGCCGAAGATCCAATATACCCACGATGACCTCACGGCCCAACTCGCTCCCGTTCAGTTGAACGATAGCGTTCAAGGTTTCGATGTTACCCGTTTTCATATAATCAGCAACATAAATGCCTGATTTCGGCTTTATCTCAACCAGGCCCATTGCGGCCAGATGCTCAAACCCTGACTGGATCACCGTTTTACCAATGCCCATTTTTTCCGCGAACTCACGTTGGGACGGCAGCTTGTCTCCGGGATTCCATCTGCCTGAAAGTATGTCCCTGATCATCGCATTGATGAATTTTTCCCTGTTTGTAACGGTATGCTTTTCAATTCGGTTCATAGATGCTCCTTGATCACCGGCCGGTATTGTCATCTAAAAGGTGCGGTCATCTGGTCCGACCAGTTTCGTTACTACTTTAACAATTCTGTGTGAGTTTGTCAACAATTTATCAATAAAATGATGATGTTATTTGAAAGAATAAATTGATTTTTAACGAAATATAATGATGTTTCTTGAACGTAAAACCCATGCAAATTCATAGAGGTGGGTTTGATACATAAGTCCATGTAAATTCATAGTAGATCATATAAGTTCATAGAAATACATACATGCCCAAATAACTTAATAAAAGTTCATAGATATCCACACAAGTCAAGTCCAAAATAGTGTGTAAATTACCTCGGTCATCAAACGGTAGCTAATGAGACAATAGCCTAAGCGTTTATGCCGC
>JAAYMG010000001.1 GCA_012521525.1 Clostridiales bacterium
CACTTCTTCATATTCTCCACGTTGTCGGGGAAGGCTTCCTCAAGGTACTTGTAGTACTCCTCGAGCGGGAGGCCATCCCTGCCGGCAACCGGGAATTCCTGTGCGCAGCTGCCGATAAGGACATCGAAGTCGTTGAATTTTCCGCTGTCCATGATATTCGTATAGGTGTCGGGGAGGAACTGTCCGTCAACACAGAAAGTAAAGGCCATCGGCCCGCGGCTGTTCTTCTCGTATGCGTCGAACAGGTCCCATGCGTCGCGCTGGCGGAGCTCTTCAATGCTCTTGCAGCCGATCTGCTCCATGAATTCCACGCCGCGCCTTTCCATCTCTTCCCTGGGCAGCGGCTGCATGAAGCCCCAGTAAATCGGACCGCTCTCGATGGAAACGCGCTGGATGATGCCTTTCATCAGCGGAGAAGCATGAAGTGCACCTGTCCCGGCAGCTCCGCCGGACTGTCCTGCTACAGTGATGTTATTAGGATCGCCGCCGAATGCAGCAATGTTTTCCTTTACCCACTGGCAGGCTTTGCGCATATCGTACAGCGCGTAATTTCCTGAGGTTCCGCCGGCTTCGGCGGTCAGGTCAGGATGCGCGAAAAAGCCGAAGAGCCCGAGACGGTAGTTTATCGTGACAACGATCATGTCCTTGCGCTTTGCCAGACCCTCGCCGTCGCAGACAACTTCAACGCCTGATCCTGCCACCATTCCGCCGCCATGTATCCATATGAAAACCGGGAGCTTGTCATCCGGGGTCTTTGCGGGACTCCATATGTTCAGGTAAAGGCAGTCCTCTTCATAATGGGACCTGGCAAACATCTGCGGAACACCGTGGACGTTTGCAGGAAGATTGCTGATATCCATGACATGCTGGATGGCGGCCGCTCCGAACTCCTTTGCAGAGCGTACCCCACGCCAGCGGCCCGGATCCTGCGGGTGACGGAAACGAAGCGCGCCCACCGGAGGAGCAGCATAGGGGATCCCTTTGAAGATTTTGAGCTTGCCGTCGGTATAGCCCTGAAGCCAGCCTTGCTTTACCAGTACTTTTGCATTTTCAAAATCAGACATATGTAAAAGCTCCTCTCAAATTCTTATTACCAGTACAATACCTTTTTTTCAGGCAAAAATCAAGACACCCGCCCGCTATAATTACCCCGAAACAGGCCATCCGGGTATATTGGGATATAAGTGGATATAAGTTGGTAAATGCGTAAAAGGACGTATCTTAAAACAGATCAAAAATCCATTGAGATACGTCCTCTAATGCTCACACAATATGGCTATATCAACCTACGAATGTTATCTTGCTTCTGTCAGGTTCATGCGGTGTGCCGTTTGATGCCGGGTACCCTACCAGTACGGACATTCCAAATTTATAGCCTTCCGGGAACCCGACTCGCTCCTTAAACTCCTGTCCTCTCGCACCATCAAAAGGTATTCTTGCCATGCCGCATATTACGCTTCCAAGACCCAGTGAATGGGCAGCGAGCGTGATGTTCTGGCAAACGATCCCGCAGTCGAGTTCTCCGCCTTCCTTGATAGGGATAAGGAACATAACCGGCGCGTTATAGAATACCTTTCCACCTCTGGACATGATCCTCTCATACATGGCTTTGTTTTCAAGGTTTGCCAGATATTCGATTGCATCCGATTCAAGGTCGTTAAGGATATCTCTGTCCTTTATTACGATGATCTTCCAAGGCTGCAGATTCATCGCGCTGGGTGCCATAACAGCAGCATCAGCTATGGCTTTAAGCTGTTCATCTGTGGGTACCTGTTCCGTATATCCACGGCAGGAATAGCGTTCTGCAATTGCTTTCAATACACTGTTGCTCATAAGTTCTCCCTTTCTACGTTAAATAATAATAACTATTTGCATACATTTTACCATTTTATAACCAATTGTACAACAGAAAGCTAAACGAGCCAATTGGGGATCAAAGCACTAAAACTGATCTGCGCATGTAAAATCACCACAAAATGTATAGTCATTGTTAATATTTTTTCTTTACTTCTTATATCTTTATTTATACAATTGATTTAATATTGATGTGCTCTGTTCATCTCTTAAGTTTAACGATTGGACCGGCAACAATGACGTATTAAAGGGGAATATGTATGCTGACTAAAAGACAGAACTTTCTTGAAACGATCCGGGGAGGAAATCCCGACAGGTTTGTGCAAAACTTTGAGGCTTTCACATTCATTCGTGATAATCCCGTCACCGCAAACAACCCGCGTCCCAAAATCGGAGAAACCGTGGTCAACGGCTGGGGCGTAACGATCACATACCGGGAAAACACCCCCGGTCCCTTCCCGGTCCACGACGACGCTCACAAGGTTATCAAGGACATCACCAGGTGGAGAGAAGTCGTGAAGCACCCCAGGCTCGATTATCCGCAGGAGGAATGGGACAAATACAAACCGATGGTTGAGGCGATCGATCGCAATGAAACGTTTGTTACCCAGATGGTCGCGCCCGGGGTATTTGAGATGCTTCATTACCTTATGGGCATGGAAGATTGCATGGTCGCATTCTATGAAGAGCCGGAAGCCGTGAAAGAGCTCATCGATTACATAACCGAGTATGAACTTGAGTATGCGAGACTCGTATGCGAAAACTTCCACCCCGACGCACTGTTCCATCATGACGACTGGGGCAGTCAGGATTCAACATTCCTGTCTCCCGATATGTTTGCCGAGTTCATAATGCCGGCATACAAGAAGATCTATGGCTTCTACAAGTCGCACGGTGTCGAGCTGATCGTTCATCACAGCGACTCCTACGCGGCGACTCTGGTGCCTTACATGATCGAAATGGGCATCGATGTATTCCAGGGCTGCACTACACAGAACAATGTGCCGGAACTTATAAGGAAATACGGCGGAAAGATTTCCTTCATGGGGAATATCAATAACAGTGTCGTGGACGTTCCGAACTGGACCCGGGAGCTCGTTGCCAGAGAAGTCGAGAGGGCCTGCACCGAATGCGGTAAGCTGTATTTTATCCCCGGATTGGTCGCGGGAGGACCGGGAAGCGTCTATCCCGGAGTCTATGAAGCCGTGAACGAAGAGATCCGAAAAATGAGCGCAAAAATGTTCTGATGATATAATGTAGTAAGCAAAATATTTCGCACCCGTTATTCATTTTCTCCCTTTTCCATGAACTTTCTCCAGTCTCCGTCCGGTATAAAAATACCGCTTTCCTTTGCATGCTTCTCATCATTATAAATATAGACCCAGCAGACCACTTCTTCGCCATCATCGGTCAAAATGCTCTTTTTTCTCCGGACATAAAGATCATTACCGCTCCCCTGATCATAGCCCTCCAACCAGTCCAAACTCTTCAAAAGTTGCCTGTCAACCGGTTCTATGATTTCTCCGATAACAGTTGCATTTCCTTCTATCAATGCCGGATACCCTTCAGGTATTTGGCTATAATAAGTGTAGTTGAAGAAGGAATTGCAAAAAGATAATCCCGTCCTACTTTCTTTGTTATCTGTTTTTGCATTGAATCACTGAGTAAAAACGATGCATTGTAATCCGTAGTATATCGTAAACAAAATAAATTGAGTGCATCATCCAATCGTACCAGTATATTAGATAGTTTATTCAGATTTTCCCATGCTGCTTTTTTCATTTTATCAAAGTCTACATAATCGCTATTAAGTATGAATCTAAAAAC
>JAAYMG010000056.1 GCA_012521525.1 Clostridiales bacterium
TATGCAGGTCAGGTGCGTGGACACCTCCGTGGCTGGACGACAGGTTCGTAAAATTCGTTGATGATTTGGGAATCCCATATGAAACGGTCGACTGCCCGGAAAGGAAATGGGATCCCGAAAATATCAGCCTGTCGGACGAGATCTATTATCTGATTTCATGATCGATGTCACAGGTTGAACGTAGAGGGGTACCAAACCGACGTCACAGGTTGAGCGGAGAGAGGTACTAAACAGGTTCAAGAGACAGACATATATATTGAGGTCGTTCAAGTGATAGGTTGCTCAAGTGATAGGCTATTCAAGCGGACTCGAAGAGGGGCGGACAATATCCGCCCCTTGTTATTTATCGATAAATGAGCATTTATCATTTTATTTGCTGCAGGTCGTGTGCTATAATAACAATTATTAATGAAAAAGATATGCATTTTTATAGCCAAATACTCGCAATCAGTATCCTAAACCTGTTTTATCGATCATATATGGTTGTGAGCAAGTATTTGCAGAGGGGGATGGAGGCAGGATCATTTCCAAACGATGCGACATTGATGAAAGAGTGATGCGGTAATGAAAAAGCGTAAACCAGCCGATTTCAGATTTCTCCTGTTTGCGTTCCTGTTGATGCTGCCGGTCATGTTTCTGCTCTCATTTTTCAGTGTTGATACATATTCGATCATAAAAAATACCACGAGTCACCTGGGTGCACAGGGCGCGCCCAACGCCTGGATCATGAATGCCGCTTTCATACTTGTCGGGCTATCGAGCATATTGGAAGCATGGCTGCATTTGGGGAACTATTGGCTTCAGAAGATCCTTCTTAGTATTTTCGGCCTGGGCCTCATATTCGTAGGGATCTTTCATCATGCTCCGATCATTGAGGGCGTTGCTTTCAACGTGTTTGAAGATAAGCTGCATTCGATTTTTGCTTCGCTTGTTGGTTTGACGTTCACTGTTTATGCGATATCGTCAGCTTTTATCGAAAAAGCAAGAAAGTATCGCATAATAGACTTAGCCGTAGGGATCATAGCTACAATGCTCTCTGTTTTGATGTTCTACTTGCCGGATTACTCCGGCATATGGCAAAGGACCCTTTTCGTTATTTCATTTACCTGGCTCATTCTGATGCTCGAAAGAGTTAAGAGATCTCAACTGTGATGATCAGATTTTGCAGCGATCATTTACTATTAATTATAAGCACCGTATTTTTTTACGATTCTTTCAAAAACAGCATGGCCATCAAAGCTGCAGCGATACCAATAAAAGCAGCAAAATAAAAACCTATGTTCAGGCCGGCTGCATCGCTTATGAACCCTACGGCGACAGGTCCTGTAAACATGCCTAGCCCATATATGGCCTGATAGAACCCCATGGCACTGCCTCTTTTATTTTCTTCAACATTTTTTATGCAAAGGCCCATAAGCAGCGGCACTATAACGCCCCTTCCAAACCCGCCGATGATCTGCGTTATGATAAGGATCGGGACATTTTTTATAAATGGAATGACTATACATGAAAAGGCAACAACAATAAAGCCTGCGATCAGCGTCTTTTTTTCGCCGAACTTTTTCGCAAAATACGAACCGCTCAACGCACCCGCCGGTATTCCGGGAAGGATCGACAGCGTTGAGAGCAACCCCAATTGAGTGCTGCTCGCACCTAAAGATTTCGCAACTATGGGTGTGAAGCCGTAAACTGTAGCATATGTCACAAATTGTGAAAGTATGGCCAAAACAGATACTATGATAAGGTTGCCGGTTCTTACTACTGATGCCAGTTCTGCAAAGGATAAAGGTTTCTTTGTTATATCCTTGTTTTCACTGATCAACGATCCTGAAGCGAATGCCGCAACTGCAGCTGCAAACGCTAATATGAAAGAGCTCCTGGCGCCATATGATCCGGCAAGGCTGCTTCCTGCGGACATTGCCAAAACCTGACCGATATTGTTTGCAGCAGATATATACCCCGATGCTTTCGTCGTCTCATCGCTCCTGTAATAACTTGAGAACAGGACCGAGAATGCGACCCAGGAAGCTGCCGCAACTCCTGCCAGCGATCTGAAAAAAAGCATGGACAATGCGCCGCTGAACAACCATAGTCCAAGTCCGCTCAGAGAGCTGAATATAATTCCCAGGAGGATAAACAGTTTTCTCTTATTCAGCCTGTCTGATATGATTCCGAGTGGGATCCTTATGATCATTTGTGAGAAGCCGTAAGAACCGATTATTATACCGACCATACTGTGCGATACGCCTGAATTCTCGATATACCCGGGAAAAATCGGGACATATGTATACAGAGAAAACCAGAATAGCGATGTCGTTACAATAAAAATAAAGCGTTTGAGTTTATCATTATGCATCCGTTTCACCCTTAACGTGAAAGCTAAAACAACGACTTGTTAATTATAGCATGTTTCGCACACATAACATATAGTATTTGTCATAAGCGTCTTGCCAAATTGGAGTTTTTTGAAATACAGTAACTAATGTCGCTGTTTTCATGTTGCAAATGCTGCAGGCAGGAGGTATATAAGGCCATATGAACATACTGATAGCAGACGATGAGAATGACATCCGAAACCTGATAAAAATCAGCCTCGAAGAAAACGGATATACCGTCCTGACGGCGCAAAACGGCAAGGAAGCTTGGGACATCCTGACGTCACGGGAGGTCGATCTGGCAATACTTGACGTGATGATGCCGGTGATGGACGGGTTCAATCTATTGCGCAGGATACGGGAGCGCAGTACCATACCTGTCATATTCCTTACAGCGAGGACTGACGACA
>JAAYMG010000057.1 GCA_012521525.1 Clostridiales bacterium
AAGCAGCTTTACTGTCTCTGCCCCGGGCAACCGGATCCTGCCCGGACATCTCAATTTGATGTCCATTTCGTTCTAAAGTCACGGCATTATATGATTTAATATTTCTCCTGACGTCTTCATCCCGGACAGTTTTTTCATTATCTCCGGGACCGTCAGCATTATCTCTGATATTGCCTATGATATCGCCAGTTTTGCGATTTTCGTTGTCAATGTAGTTGTCAACTGATTTACCCGGCTGGGCTTGTTGCGATCTGCCCAAAGAAAAACTCGGATCATTCGGTCCCTCAGAAACATATGCCGGGCTTACTTTTACGTTACCCAGATTCCTGTATATGTCTTCCAATCGCTCTACCCTTGCTGCCAGGCCGTCATATCCTTCGGCAAGAGTCGGGTCGCACAGCTTTATAAGGCAGAGCTCCGCATCGATCCGCCTGTTGGGGCTTTGCCTCATCCCGGACAAAGTGTCCTGTATCGTATTTATCATGTTCATCAGCCTGATCCGGCCAATGTCGATACCATCGATCTCTCTCCTGTCGTAGTTCCCGATCAGGAGTTTGCTGTTTTTAGTGGTCTTCAGGACAAGCAGGTCACGCAGCAGCGCGGCAAGCTCGTTCAGCACCGCCACGAGGTCTTTGCCCCCGGAATACATTTCGGACAACATATCGAGCGCTGTTCCCGAATCACCGGCAGCCAGCGCTCTGGCAAGCCGCAGAGTCTCCGAGGCCGTTGACAGGCCGATCACCGAAAGGACTTGCTCTGTCCCGATCGTCCCTGTCGTAGACGCCGCGCACTGGTCCAGCATGGATATGGCATCGCGCATCGCACCATCCGCGATCCTGGCAAGGAGTTCGGCAGCGTCCGGTTCCAAAGGTATTTTTTCCGCAGCCGCTATCTCCTTAAGGCGAACCGCTATATCCTCCGGCTGCAGCCTTCTGAATGTGAAGAGCTGACAGCGCGACAGGATCGTAGCCGGTACTTTGTTCAGCTCGGTTGTGGCCAATATGAAAATGACGTGCGGCGGCGGCTCCTCCAAAGTCTTGAGCAGCGCGTTGTTTGCGCCGGTCGAAAGCATGTGGCACTCGTCTATGATATACACGCGCATTTTTGCTTCGGAAGGCGTGTAGGCAGTTTCGTCACGTATTGCGCGTATATTGTCCACTCCGGTGTATGATGCGGCGTCGATTTCGCTTACATCCGTTATGGACCCGTTGTTGATTCCGACACAAGAAGGGCATTCATTGCAGGGTTCACCTTTCACCGGACGGAGACAGTTTGCAGCCTTTGCAAGTATTTTTGCGCATGTCGTTTTTCCTGTTCCCCGTGTACCTGTGAACAGATAAGCGTGGGACAGGCGGCCTGTTTCAACCTGTTTGCGCAGCGTGTCTGTCACGTGGCGCTGTCCGACAACATCCGAGAAAACCATCGGACGCCACTTCCTGTATAGCGCCTGGTACATAACCCTGCCTCCGTAGCCTTTATTAGAAATACACCATATCGCAAGACCGCACACCCGCCTTTGAATATGCGAACCTCCCGTTACCCATACAGTCAGCTCAGACCCGGCTTCCCCGCGGCACACCCGAAAACACCGCTTAATGCTGCTCGGTTCCCCGCCTGACATGGTTCACGGGCTCGGATTGCGCAGGACCGGATCCTCAACACCTCTTGCATGGGGCAGACAGAAACCCGCAAAATCCGGGGGCGGGAATTCACCCCTGCTATAGCGGATTGCAGGTACAGGGAGCCGCTGCTTCCCCGGCTAGTGCGGTCTTGCCATATGGCGTATCGTCAATATTTCGTGAATTATTATAACACGAACCTTTTTTCGAATCAATCTTTTTATCTTTTTGTTTACCGTTTGTTTATAAAGAGTTTAGATTTTAATATTATCATATAATCGGTTCCTGGATGTAAGGCATTTGCTCATTTTTCGCACGCCTTTTACTCCATAAAGTACATTTTCATTGCCGGCAGATCCCCCCCCGGATCCGGCGTGATATAAGGAAACTGACAAAAAGGTAAGCCGGAGGTAATAATGTTATATTGCACCAGGAAACAAAGGTTCACAATGACTTTCCTGTTTGCTCTTTTCGGGCTGGTCAACCTTTGGTTCGTACTTATCGAAGACGAAATAC
>JAAYMG010000058.1 GCA_012521525.1 Clostridiales bacterium
ATACGAGTACTTTCCAAGGACAAACCTGGTCACCATTGATAACATCGAAGCTACCCGCGACATCACGACACATCTTATAGCGACCGGCAAGCGCAGACTTGCGTTCATATCTCCGCAGTACCATTACGGCTATCGCATAAAATTCGCTCAGGACAGAGAATATGGTTTCAGACGGGCTCTTGAGGAAAACGGCATTGAAATCAACAATGACAACATCATTCGTACATCCTTTGAAACGGCAGCTGGAAATTTCGAAGAGTATATCGCAAACACAAACTCACTTATCACCGAGCTGCTTTCCAGGCCCGAAGCAAACCGCCCTGACGGCATAGTATGCACAAACGATGAAATTGCCGCCTGCTGCATCAATGTAGCAAAAAAAATGGGCATAAAAATACCTGAAGAACTCGCTGTGACCGCATTCGACAACACGATAACCTGTCTTTTGACCGATCCCTTCATCACGTCGATAGAGCACCCCAACTACGAGATGGGATATGAATCGGCAAAACTTCTTATTTCCGTCATAGACGAAAAGCCAAAGGTTTCTAAGCAGGTCCTGCTGGGTCATAAGCTTGCCAAACGCGGATCGAGTATCAGGATACAGTAGCTTATCCATGCAGGTGTCATATGTTCAAAAAGATGATCCAAGCCTATGAGCAGGGACTAAATAACCAGGTCGGTCAGGGGTTCGACTTGCATTGATATTTACCTCCCGGTATATTCCTCTTTGTCGGCGAAAAAAGTGCTTGCATTTGTGATTGGCTTGTGCTATTATATCAAGGCGGCCTTGGAGGCCACACAACAATGTTTCATGCGCTCGTAGCTCAGCTGGATAGAGTGACTGGCTACGAACCAGTAGGTCAGGGGTTCGAGTCCCTTCGGGCGCGCCATCACCGTTTCAACAGAAACGGTGATTTTACTTTTATCGGCATAAAAATCCGGTAAAGCGTAATAGGGTCGTTTGAACATTTTGGAACTTTGTTATAGAATAAAGTCAAACTAAAAAACCGCGTGATATGTCAGCGATGTCAGGGAGAACTGTCAGATGAAATATAGAGCAGCGATATTCGATATGGACGGCACATTGCTGGATACCCTTGAAGACCTTGCAGACAGTGTAAACGCAATGTTGAAGCAATATGATTACCCGACAAGAACTACCGAAGAGATAAGGACCTTTGTCGGAAACGGGGCGCGAAACCTGATAGCCGGCGCCGTCCCTGCCGGAACGGCTCCCAAACGGATCGACGAATGCCTGTCAGCATACCTGGCGATCTATGAAAAGAACATGAGCAATAAGACCCGCCCTTACCCCGGTATCCCCGAACTGCTGGAAAAGCTCAAACTGTCGGGCATGAAAACAGCCGTTTGCTCGAACAAGGGAGACTTCAATGTCAAAAACCTCTGCGAAGAGTATTTCCCGGACCTGGTTGACACCGCGGCTGGAGAAATGCCGGGGATCAGGCGAAAGCCCGCCCCCGACAGTGTGCTCAAAGTCTTAAGGGAGTTGAACGTAAGCCCGCAGGATGCGGTTTACATCGGTGATTCCGAAGTCGATGTGCTCACTGCGAAAAATGCGGGTTTGGCGTTCATCGGAGTAACCTGGGGATTTAGAAGCCGCGAGACCCTGCTGGCTGAGGGCGCATCAGTGATCGTAGATACGGCTGATGAACTTCTTCAACATCTGATATGATGAATACCTGACTCAAAAAACACACCTGGTACCTAAATACGAAAGAGGTTCAAGTCTATTTCTGTTTTTCTGTCATTCGCTATAGCGGTGACCTGAAATGCCGCAAGGCTTGGACGCCGGTAAGGTGATCAAGAGATGACTCAAGCACATGAGCA
This sequence comes from Clostridiales bacterium, assembly GCA_012521525.1. Lineage (GTDB taxonomy): Bacteria > Bacillota > Clostridia > Oscillospirales > JAAYOS01 > JAAYOS01. The sequence continues at coordinate 1,852 of JAAYMG010000058.1, forward strand.
GGTGTCATCTTTCTCTGCAAGATTTATTTAAGGCCCCTGAAAAAAGCATATATATTACAAGCTCCCTTTGATCCGGCAGCGTCATCTCTCTTTGCCGCCCGCATCAAAGGGAGCATGGTATTATAAATTAAATACGTTAAATCTAACAACTAAAAATTCATTAAATCAAGCAACTGACCGTCTTATATTTTAGGGTCATTCGGACAACAAGCGCTTTTCGCCCTTGATCTCCTGGATCGGCTTGATGTTTTGCGTCACTTCCAGTGTGCCGATATACTCTCCGTTTTCGTTGCGGACGGCAAAATACCGTATCAGAATATACCTGTCGCCCATGTTGATCCAGAAATCTTCATGGTCCTTTGCACCCGACTTGAAGTCGTTTACGATTTTCTCCACTATGTGGACGCTTGCCGGGGGATGGCAGTTCGTCACCTTCCTGCCTATGACCGACTTCGTGCGCGGGAATATCCTTTCCGCGTTCTGTGAGAAATACTTGACAGAATCGTCCTTGTCCACGAAAGTGATGTCAAACGGAAGCGTATTCAGCATGTGCGTAAGCTCTTCCACCTTCAGGACACCGGTAGGAAGGGTGATGTAGCCTGCCTCGGCTTTTTCCTCCGAAGGTGCCACTTCCAGTGTTCCCTTATTTGCAGACGGCTTCCATTCGGGCACATTGCTAATAAGGCAGTAGCCAAACTCCGAACTTCCGTCCGCGATGGTTTTCCATTCATCGACGGTCAGGTTCTCGGTGAGCATGGGCAGCATGATGTTCTCTTCCTTAAATATCATGTCGACGACACGTTCCAGAAGATCCTCGATCCTGCCCTTTATCCTCATCGGATCGTTGTCCCTGAGCAGCTCCCTTACTTCCTTCAGGTCGGCCCGGATCTCGTCGTCAACGCCCCACATCACTTTCGGCGGCGCCGTGATCCCGTACTTCTCCATGTATGGGAAGAACAGATTCTCCTTTTTAAGGTAGTGCCTGTCTATCTCGGAAAGGTACGCAAGGTTCTTCTCAAGGGCATCTGCGGTTTCCCTGTCCGGCAGCTCTCCAAGGTTCCTTTTGATTTTTTCCACGACCTGCTCTATCGCGCGGTTCTCTCTCTTCAGCACGTATACCGGATGGCCGGGAGCGTCAAAATCTCCTGCGGGAGCATGTATTTCTTCGATCGATCCCTTGAAAACCGCCGTATGCACATCGCAGAGGCGCTGTACCTCGGTGATCGGCAGCCCCTCCATAATGAGCGCCTGCTCGGCCTGCGTGATCTCCTCCGCGGATACACCGTCAAATGTCTCCTCAAACCTTCCCTTCACCTCGTCGACGGTTTTCCCGTTATGCAGGTCCCTGATGATTTCCTTGAGCACCTTTTGTCTATATTCCCGGTTGTTGATTTCCTTGCTCATTTGCTACTCCTCCTGCTAAATCAATTCATATCCGTGCCTGCGAAACGCTTCTCTGATGGCTTCCATTTCTATCCTCTTTATTTTCGCCCCCTTTGGAATGGTCATTATCCTTCCCGCAGTCGTCAACATGCCGGGTATCTTTATATCCTTGAATCCGATCCCGACCAGGATGTCCGCGACCTCGGGATGAGCGGTACACAGTTCGTATACAGACTTGGACGAATCAAGTTTGATAAGTTCCATGATTATGATTATTTCCTCCGATTCCACAATAATTCGAATCGCTGCCTGTTAATTACATAATATCAAATATGAAGCTGTTATTCTATAGTTTTCCTACAAAATTGATATAATTTAAAGGATGTTCACAACTTATAAGGATCACGCCAGGTCTTATTATTCTATTTTTCAAATACTCTTATATGCAAAAGGACCGACATTCGATGTCAGTCCTTTGTCGTCATTATCAGTTTTGTCATCATTTCAACTAATATATAACTGGCATCATCAGCCGATATCGATAAGCTCGTACTCCATGGAGCCGATCCCCAGCTTGACGGCATGCTCAAGGCACGCCATCCAGTTAGTGGACGGGTGGGCATTGGTAAAGTGGTCACCGTGCCTCTGATCCTTCTCGCTCAGCATGCTCCCGGGAATGACCGGCTGCCTGTTCGCCGCGTCGGCGCAGGCCTTGTCGAGCGCGACCGGATCAAAGGACGCGAACATGCCGACGTCGGGGATTATCGGCAGGTCGTTCTCCGAATGGCAATCGCAGTAAGGCGAAACGTCAACTACAAGGTTTATGTGGAAATGCGGCCTGTCCTTCAGGACGGCATATGAATATTCCGCAATTTTGCGGCCAAGCACATCATTCGATCCGCCCCAGCTGGGCTGGACCGCGTCGGTGGGGCAAACGCCTATGCAGCGGCCGCACCCTACACAATATTCATGGTTTATCGTGGCTTTCCGGTCAGTCATGGTAATTGCATCGTGAGCGCAGTTTTTGCGGCACATCCCGCACCCTATGCAGTCATCATGATCGACGTAGGGCTTACCGCTGCTGTGCATCTCCATCTTTCCGGCCCTAGAACCGCAGCCCATGCCTATGTTTTTCAGCGCGCCGCCAAAGCCGGTCCCCTCATGACCCTTAAAATGGTTCAATGATATGATGACGTCGGCATCCATTATGGCACGCCCGATTTTTGCCTCCTTTACATACTCTCCGTCGATCGGTACGAGAACCTCGTCGGTCCCCTTCAGGCCGTCGGCGATTATAACATGGCATCCGGTGCTGAACGGAGAAAAACCGTTCTCATAGGCCGCGTCCAGATGATCGAGCGCGTTTTTGCGCCGGCCTACATAGAGCGTATTACAATCGGTCAGGAACGGCTTGCCTCCAAGCTCCGAGACCACGTCCGCAACGACCCTGGCATAGTTTGGACGAAGATATGCAAGGTTTCCCGGTTCGCCGAAATGGATCTTGATCGCAACATATTTCTTGTCAAAGTCTATCTTTCCTATCCCTGCCTTCTTCATAAGACGGCGAAGCTTGTCCAGCAGGTTCTCATTGAACGTGGCGCGCAGGTTTGCAAAGTATACGGTCGGTTTCGCCATATCATTCCCTCCTTAGATCCATCATCAGATATTGGCAATATTATAGCACAACTTGATTATAGAATAAACTAGCATGGACAGGTCTGGAATCAAACCGGTCCATGCTGTTTTGCAGTATACTGTCGTGCTTGTTACAGATGGCAGTATCCTTTCAGATGGCTTTCATCTGACCCTTCTGCTCACCGTCTTCCCACTCGCAGTTTTAGGTAGTTTCAGTATCACCAGGTTTTCGTACTGGTAAGTTTTGCCCAACATCAGATCTTCGTACCCGTAGCTTGACTAATCATCGGACTCAACCTATTCCATGATGCTTTTGGTTATCTCCAGGTTTACCTCAAGCGCCTCTCCCTTCTTCAGCTCGATATGGCCTGAGGAGTAGAGCCCGTTGTCGATCGTCAGCAATACTTTATCCACATGGTAGTACTGGCCGAAAGTGTTGGCTATGCTCTGCAGCATCGCAGATTCGTAGCCCGCCCCGGCGTTCATCTCTGTCAGGTAATCCTTGCTCAGGTCGACATAGACCATGCCGTCCTTATTGAGATAGAGGCTGTTTATCTTCGTGTTCTCGCTGAAAACTTTGGCCGCCTTGTCACCGCAGTCATTATATGCCTCTTTGTATTCCCTCTCAAGTTTCATCCTTGTTATATCGTTGGTATGGAAAGCCACCTCTTTTGACACATAATAAAGAAGTGACGGATCTTCGATGCTCGGAAAATAAAAGTTCACCGACTGCACGAACGGGACGTCCTTCTCTATTTTGCTGAGCGTCGACGTTACCTCTGTCCCCTCACTCTTGAATACCCTTTTGACAAGCCCGACATTTTCCGCGTAATAATCATAGTTCGTCCCGTATTTGCCTTCCGTTGCTACTTCTATGGCTTTGAAATCCCCAAGGGGCGTACTGACTTCCGCGTCGATATCCGTTATCTTTCTCGTGCTGCCGTCACTCAAAGTCCATGAATTTCCTTCCGCAAGCGGAGCCTTCAGCAGTATCTCCCCGGCCTCTCCTTCCGCATTCAGGAGGTTTTCCCTGAAGTAGACCTCACCCCTGAACAGTCTTTGCACGATGGCGCCGTCATTTATTTCGATCACGCTTACCGATTGAGTGCCGCCGTTGTCGATTCTTTGCTGGATCCTGTTGTCCCCGGTATAATCAGTATAGACATTGAAAAACGCGAATTCATTGCCCTCCCCCTCATACACAAGGCGGGTGTCGGTGTATATCGGATAGAATGATTTCAGCAACTTCACCGTGTCAGGTTCATTATCAGAACCGACCGGTTCCC
>JAAYMG010000008.1 GCA_012521525.1 Clostridiales bacterium
GACCAATACCTTCATTGTTTCACTCCTACAGCTCATATACGTGCACTTAGAATCTCAATATACTACTATATTACTGTAGTTGGGCAGAAGATATCAAGAGCAATCTGCAACAACACACAATCATAATGTGACATTGCAATTGCTCTTGCAAAATCAAACAATATCAGGCTGTATTATGCTGCATTTCGCCGCACATGCCAGGTTGCGCACTGTCCGGAGCTGAACAGAGCCGCCGTCGAAAAAGTACTCATAAACCGCAAGTCATGCGAAATTATTGATATTTACCTGTCTTGAAATGTCGTTAGTTTCAGCCGGACCGTCGATGCGCTTGCCGTCATACGTGAAGCGCGACCCATGGCATGGGCAGTCCCACGACTTTTCATCCGGGTTCCATGATAACTGGCATCCGAGGTGCGGGCATCTTACGGATACGGCGAACACAGCTCCGTTTTCATCCTTGTATATGCCGCGTTTCCTGCCATCGATCGTAACGATGGAAGCGCAGCCCTTCGGTATGGCTTCAGGACTGTCCTCTTCCGAGGGAGCGATCCTCAGAGCAAAACCCTTTGCTATCTGGCTTACGTCCTTGGACAAACCCTTTCCCGAGGCCTTGGGATTGAATCTGAGCGGATTGAACAGATCGGCGTAATGCGGCGTCTCCCCGGCTATCAGGGATGATATGATGATCGCCGAGACCATCGATCCGGTCATTCCCCACTTACGGAAACCGGTTGCCACATACATATTTGGCGTAAATATAGAGTACTCTCCGATAAAGGGCACTTTGTCCTGCGTGACGCAGTCCTGGGCAGACCACCTGGCGATTTCCTTCGACTGCGGGTAAAACTGCATTGCTGCCTTCAAAAGCCTGTCGTAACGCCCGCTGTTGCCGTTGCGACCAGTGCGGTGCCCCTCGCCGCCAAACAGGAGTATGTTTCCGTATCCGCGGAACGTGTATCCGCCCTCGTCAGCGTCCAAATACATGCCCTCGATAGTTGCTGCGTTTTCAAGCGCCAGAAGATAAGTCCGGCTTTGGTGCATGCGAAGGAAATAATACCCCGGGAAGTTTATAAATGGGTAGTGGGTAGCGATAACGACTTTGTTTGCGCGCACCTTTCCCCCCGTCGTATCAAGCTCCCCGTCCTTTATCCCCGATACCTGGGTCCCCTCATAGATTTTGAGGTTCCTCGATATCTCACGTATGAATTTCAGGGGATGAAAACGAGCCTGGTTGTCGTATTTCAAGGCACCGTTGACGGGGAACGGAAGCTCCGTATCGGTGGTGATCTCCGCTTTTATCCCCAGGCTTTCCGCCGCCCTGAGTTCACGCTCAAGGACTCCGGTGTCGCGACGGGTGTAGATGTAAGCCGGACAGGTGCTGTAGTTGCAGTCAACGTTTTCGGCGAGCTCTTTGAATTTGCTCATCGCGGCGATATTTGCATCGACATATTTCTTAGCCGCTTTCTGCCCCATCGTTTCTATCATGTCCGCATAGGTAAGCCCATGCTGAAGAGTGATCTTTGCGGTGGTACCGGCGGTATTTCCTCCGGCTATCCTGTCGGCTTCCAGGACCACGACATCCATGCCCTTGTCCTTCAGCAGCCTGGCTGTCAGTATGCCGGCCATCCCTCCGCCGACTACCGCTATGTCAGTGCTTATGTTGCTGTCAAGTGAGGGTCTCTGATCTATACTGCAGTCCATTGTCCAGATAGACATCAAAAAAAGCCTCCTACTGTTTCAGTTACGGCCAATCCGGTCGGCTGGCGACTAAAGTCGGACCGTCCCAGTAGTTAGGCTTTCTTTTTCTTAATAAAGTTATGCAAATTGTATCATAAAATCAACATAATTTATGCATCTAAACGCGTATACAGTTCAACTGATACTCCCCCTGACAAGTCAGGGGGTCTTTGGTGCAAGTCGAAAGTCCGTTTCCGGTATCCGACATTCCCCGAATTTCAGGGTATGCCATACCCTTCCCATAACCTTTCATCCCACTGATTCAAGTCATGGGATTTCGGCTAAGTTGATTGCCTGCGTTTGATGCATTTGTTGTAATGGAAATTTCAAATATCTCTGTCATGGCCTGAACCTGTATCCCGCACCCCACACCGTCTCGATATATTGTGGATTTTGTGTGTCCTCTTCTATTTTCTCCCGGATCCGCTGGATGTGTACAGTTACCGTGGCAACATCGCCAATCGCATCCAGACCCCAGATGCGGTCAAAAAGCACCTCCCTGCTGAAAACCCTGTTGGGATTCTCGGCAAGGAACAGCAGGAGGTCATACTCCTTTGCGGTGAACTGCTTTTCTACTCCGGAAACAAAAACCTTGCGCGCATCGCGGTCTATCTCAAGCCCGCGTATTTTCAACACCGCGTTCTTCCCCCTGCGGCCCGTCAGGCTGTCATATCTCTCAATGCGCATTTTGACCCGGGCCACAAGCTCACCCGGACTGAAGGGCTTTGTCATATAGTCGTCCGCACCGAGTCCGAAGGCGCGTATCTTGTCGATCTCCTCCTTTTTTGCCGTAAGAAGGATCACGGGAATATCCTTTTCTTCCCTTATCCTGGACAGTATCGCGAACCCGTCCAGTCCGGGCAGCATGATATCGAGTATCACGAGGTCATAATCATTATTCAATGCCATTTCGAGCCCTTTTATCCCGTCCGCGGCAATATCGCACTCGAATCCGTTTACGGCAAGGTAGTCCCTTACGAGCTCGGCAATGCTCATATCGTCTTCTACGATCAGTATGTTCATACCAACCCTCCGTCTCCGGCAGCCGGCAAATAAAGATGTACTTCCGTTCCGACACCGACTTCGCTCTTCAGCCAGATCTTGCCCCTGTGGTTTTCCATTATCTGCTTTGATATCGACAGTCCCAGGCCGTGGCCCTTAACACTGCCGTTTCTGGACGGGTCACCCCTGTAGAACCCCTCAAATACCCTGTTCAGTTCATCCTTGGGTATGCCGCATCCGTTGTCCCGAACTGTGATGTGGATCCCCCTGTCGTCGATCTCAGCCGACAATCCGACAGCCAGAGGGCGCTGCGATCTGAACTTGAGCGCATTTCCAAAAAGGTTCAGGAAAACGCGCTTTAGTTTCTCGGCATCAATCCTGACGGGCAGTTCTTTGTCGGGCAGCTCCGTTTCAAAAGCTGCGCCCGCTGACTCTATATCCACCCGGTTTTCTTCGATCACCTCGCGCAGAAATCCGACCGCGCCGACCGTTTCAAAGTGGAACCTCATCCTGCCAAGTTCGAGCTCGGAGAAATCGGACATCTGCTCCACGAGTCTCTCCATCGCGCAGGCTTTAAGATATATCGTTTCAAGATACTTATCCATCATCTCCGGGGAATCGGCGATCCCGTCGCGTATACCCTCGACATAACCCTTGATGGATGTGATGGGAGTCCTCAGATCGTGAGAGATATTTGCCAGGAGCCTGTTCCTTTCCTTCTCGTATGCCAGCCGCTCTGAGACGCTCCTCCTGAGCCTCATCCGGAGCCCGTCGACCACAAGGCACAGTTCGTTTATCTCGCGAAAGTCTGAACGGAGTACCTCAAAGTCGAGGTTCCCGTCGCGTATATTTTCCGCCGCCTGCTTCAGGGCTTGCAGCGGAGATAGTATTGCGCGGGACAGGGACAACACTACGACCGCACATGTCGAGGCAACGATGGCCGTAGAAATAAGCCCCCAGATTATCACGGGAGCAAACAGCAGCCCGCCTGGCTGCAGAGCCTCATCAGGTATCGATCCGCCCAGCTGAGAAAGAGTATTCAGGAAGGCAGATTGCCTGAACAGGGATACGCCAAACACGATCGCCGTCACCAGCGCTATCAAAAGCACCGGCACCGCAAACATCAGGATGCTCGAAGTCACGAATTTCCTCTTTAAGCTCACCTTACCGCACCTCCGTCCAGATAGGAGAAAAGGGAAAAGCGGGACAGTTGACCTGTCCCGGTTTCCCACAGCGTTTCACATCAAAATTCACGGCGCTCAAACAGATAATATCCGCCGCTCATGAAGATCGTGGCATACCCTGCAAGCAGTCCTATTTTCGCA
>JAAYMG010000059.1 GCA_012521525.1 Clostridiales bacterium
AAGCCGATCTCCCTGAGTTTCCGATTGTTCGGCAACATGCTTTCCGGTACGATCCTCCTGACGCTCTATTATGCACTGACGCCTATATTCGTCCAAATCGGTATCCCATCACTTTTGCATGGAGTTTTTGATGTTGCATTCGGGGCTTTGCAAACCTATATATTCGTCATCATAAGCCTGATGTACATCAGGGGAGCGGCTGATTGACGATTCAGCCAACTTCAAATATGTAATAACTTAACTTTATATAAATCGGAGGTTGTTTTATGAATCATCCATTGGCTTTTGTAATAGCTGTAGCACATATTGCCGCCGTGATCGCATTGCTGAACGGGATCCTGACGGTTTTCGGACAGGCGAAGGTGGCTTCGCAGGCTATCGAATCTATTGCCAGGCAGCCTGAAGCTGCTGATTCCATTCGCAGCACCATGTTCATCGCTTTCGCACTGTGCGAGACATCGGGCATATACGGGCTCCTTATCGCCATCATCATACTTTTTGCCAACCCGCTGATCAATACGCTGATAAACTTCCTGGGTTAAGCCGGGGACCACATTGATGTGCAATTCGAAACGGAAGGAGGCCGTCTGAAGTGCCAGGGATCATGGTGTTTATGGCTCAGAATGTCCCGGAAGGGCGACTTTTTGCCCTGGATTCTCAAACACTCATCAGTATAGGCATCCAGTTGATAAACGCGATCATACTTGCTGTCGCTTTGAGTTTCATACTGTATAAACCAACCAAGGAATTCATGCAAAAGCGTGCCGAAAGGATCAAGACAAGCCTTGACAATGCGGACAGGGCAATGGCCAGGGCCAACGAGCTTATTGCGGAATACAACATGAAACTTGAGCAGATCGACAGCGAGCGTGCAGAGATCCTTGAAGCTGCCCGCCTTAAGGCTGCCGAGCAAAGCAGGGAAATACTAGAGCAGGCAAAGCGCGAGGCCGAAGAAATAAGAAGGCATGCGAAGGAAAGTTTGGAAAAGGACAGGAAACTCCTAGAGGAGCAGACCCGCCTCTATGTGATCGAACTTGCCTCTGTGATGGCGGAGAAGTACATAGCGAGGAAAATAGACGATGAGGCTCAGGACAGGCTCTTCGAAGAGGCTGTTGCGCAATTGGAGGAAGCGCAATGGCTGCATTGAGAGACCGTTATGCTTATGAGCTTTTTGAAATCTCGAAAGAAAACGGCTCCCTTGAAAGGGACCTGGAACATGCGATACTTGTCAGGGATACCCTTACGGGCACAGAAGCGCTTTCATTCCTGACCCGGCAGAACGTTCCGAAACCGGCCAAGCGCCAGCTTCTGCACAAGGCCTTTGAAGACAGGATCTCCTGGCACCTGATGGGTTTCATGTACCGCATGGTAAAAGATAAACGCGAGCAGATGATCCTGCCTGTGATCAAACGGTACATCGAACTGATCAACAGGCAAATGGGAAAAGTTGAAGCCGAAGTAGTATCGGCAAAGGAATTGAGCCCCCGTCAAATAGAAACGATAAGAAAAGTGCTGGAGAAGAAGACCGATATGAAGGTCGAAATAAAGGCCGGGGTCAACCCGGATGTCATTGGCGGGTTTTATGTCATTATGGACGGACGTATTTTTGACGGCACCGTCAGGAACGATTTGAGGAATATGAAAGCCAGATTAAAGAGGAGCGCTGTTCAATGAAGATCAATATGGCTGAAATCAGTAATGTTATAAAGGCGCATATTGCTTCATACTCGGCCGACAGGGATTTTTCAGATGTCGGTACCGTTGTGCAGGTCGGAGACGGAATAGCACGGGTGCAAGGTCTATACGATGCCATGAGCGGCGAGCTCCTTGAATTTCCCAACGGCACCTTCGGTATGGCGCTGAACCTCGACGAGGACAGCATAGGTGTGGTTTTGATGGGCTCCGATGCCGGTATAAAGGAAGGGGACCCCGTCAGGCTGACCGGCAGGATGGCCGAAGTCCCTGTGGGCGACGGACTGCTGGGCCGAGTCGTAAATGCTCTGGGAGAACCTATCGATGACAAGGGGGCCATTGCGGCCGACAACTACAGGAGGATAGAGAGTCCCGCCCCGAGCGTGATCATGCGCCGGGAAGTAAACCAGCCGCTTCAGACCGGCATAAAGGCGATCGACGCCATGGTCCCCATCGGGAAAGGCCAGCGGGAATTGATCATCGGCGACCGTGAGACCGGCAAGACAACGATCGCTATCGACACGATAATAAACCAGAAGGACAAGGGCGTCTATTGTGTCTATGTCGCCATAGGACAAAAGGCATCGACTGTTGCCCGTTTGATAAAGGTACTCAACGATCACGGAGCCATGAACTATGCAACTGTTGTAGTCTCTACTGCCAGTGAGTCCGCTCCTATGCAATATATTGCCCCGTATGCCGGATGCGCCATCGCGGAAGAATGGATGTACAGGGGCAAGGATGTCCTTATAGTCTATGACGACCTGTCTAAACATGCCGTGGCTTACCGTGCCATCAGCCTGCTTTTGCGCCGTCCGCCGGGCCGTGAAGCCTACCCGGGAGATGTGTTTTACCTGCACTCAAGGCTGCTGGAACGTGCTGCGTGCCTGAGCGAAGAATACGGAGGGGGGACCATGACTGCCCTTCCCGTTATCGAGACCCAACAGGGCGATATCTCGGCATACATACCTACAAACGTCATCTCCATTACCGACGGACAGATATACCTGGAAGCTGATCTTTTCAACCACGGTATACGGCCGGCGATAAATCCCGGGTTCTCTGTCTCGCGTGTCGGCGGTTCCGCCCAGATCCCCGCGATGAAGGAACTTGCCGGGCCACTCAGAATCGAGTTCGCTCAGTACAAGGAACTTGCAGCATTCTCGCAGTTCGGTTCCGACCTCAGTCATGACACCCTGGAGCGCCTGGCTCACGGTGAGCGCATCATGGAAGTGCTCAAGCAGCCCCATTACCGGCCTATGCCCGTGGAAGACCAGGTGCTGATCCTGTATGCCTTGAGCAAAAGGCATCTGGAAGATATAGAGACAGGGCGTATTTTAAGGTTCCAACATGATCTTATCAAGCATGTGAATTCGAATGCCGCCCATATCAAGGAAGAAATCAGGACAAGCGGCAGGATCTCGCCGAAGCTTGCCGCAGAGATAGATTCGGTGATCGCCGAGGTGAAAAAGCAGCACAACTATGCCTAAGGGGGTGGTATCATGTCCTCGATGAAAGACATCAAACAGAGAATAGAAAATGTCCACTCTACCGGGCAGATCATCAAGGCCATGGACATGATCGCCTCCACAAAGCTTCATAAGGCGAGGGCGTCGCTGGAAGGAGTGCGCCCGATATATAATGAGCTGAGGCGAAATGTCGATGAGCTGGCGTGCCGTGAAGAAGCCCTGACACATCCGTTTTTTCGGGAGAGGGAAGTCAGGAACTCCTTATATGTCGTACTGACGAGCGACCGCGGTTTTGCGGGCGGATTCAACGCGAATATTACGACAGCGGCGTTGGAACATATGGAGCAGGGAAAAAATGAAAAGCTTATCGTCGTAGGCTCGAAAGGCGACAAGTTTTTCACTAAGAGGAATAAAAACATAATCAGGAAAATAACGGATGTATCCGACGCGCATATGTATTACGGGACGGAAAACATTGCGATAATGCTTGAAAATCTGTTTCTGTCCGGAGAGGCTGATGAAGTCTTTGTTGTATATACGCGATTTGAAAACGTACTCAGCCATATCCCTTGCGTGGAGAAAATCCTTCCTGTGGCACCGGGTGTATCCGACATAAGTTCCGGATACGGTAAGAAGTACGAACCGGACATACATGCGTATATTGACCATATAATGCCTTTATATTTACATATGTACCTGTTCAGGGCATTTTCGGAATCACACACGAGCGAACAGGCCGCTCGAATGGTCAGCATGGATGTAGCCGGCAAGAACGCAAACGAAATGATAGAAAAATTGTCTCACATGTATAACCGCAGACGCCAGTCTGCAATCACTCAGGAGTTGAGCGAGATAGTTGGCAGTGTGAGTATTTTGAACAAATAGCGGATATGGTGCAAGGGCCCACTTGCAAGGTTTGGACTGTCTTGTCCCGATGGACTGCTGAGTATCATGGGGCAGATTTCTTATCCCGGATAACGATCGGCCGCGGGATGAGGGCCATGTAGCAATAATCAGACAAAGGAGGAATCCATGACTGTTCAAAACAAGGGTAGGATAACGCAGATAATAGGTGCGGTCATAGATGTACGGTTTGAGGACGAGTTGCCCTCCCTGTATAATGCTGTTGAAGTGCAGCATGAAGGCGAGAAAATAGTGCTGGAGGTAATGCAGCACCTTGGGGACCACACGGTCCGCTGTATTTCAATGCATCCTACAGACGGCTTGAGACGCGGTATGG
>JAAYMG010000060.1 GCA_012521525.1 Clostridiales bacterium
AATGAAGATTTATCACTTTTATGCTTTGATATCACGTATGAAATACATACAGCGCTGGGGACTTATGAGGAACGGAATACAGGAAAACGTGCAGGAGCATTCGCATATGGTGGCGGTCCTTGCGCATGCCCTTGCTTGCATCAGGAGGGATATATTCGGAAAACCTGCCGATCCTGATGCATGTGCGGCGGCGGCGCTGTTCCATGACGCTTCCGAAATCCTGACCGGCGACCTCCCTACGCCTGTAAAGTATTTCAACCCATCGATCATGAAGGATTACAAGGAAGTTGAACGCTTGTCCAAGGAAAAGCTGCTGACATATCTGCCGGATGAGCTGAAGGAGACATACAGACCGTTGATTTTCGAAGATTCCGATGAGGAAATAAAAGCGTTCGTGAAGGCTGCGGACCGGCTTGCTGCGTATATAAAGTGTGTTGAGGAGCTCAAGACCGGGAACACGGAATTCAAGAAGGCCGGCGAACAGGTCTGGGAAAACCTGAAGAAGCTGCAAATGCCGGAAGTTGAATACTTTATCGAACACTTCATGCCGAGTTTCAGCCTGTCTCTGGACGAACAGGAATAAAATCCTTATATTGGGGACAATAATAATCAGTGCGGGTCAGTCCGCACTGATTATTTTTTCCGTCTTACAGAAGGGAGATCTCATGAAAGCAGTAATTATGGCCGGGGGAAGAGGCGTCAGGTTGCAGCCGATGAGTATCGGCCGTCCAAAGCCGCTGATACCGGTTTTCGATAGGCCTGTGATGGAACACATCCTCAAGTTGCTCAAGTGCCACGGAATAAGGGAGGTCAGGGCTACATTACAGTATATGCCCCACCAGATTATCCGTTACTTTGAAGAAAATCCTCCCGAAGGCATGGATCTGAGCTACTCTATAGAAGACAAGCCTTTGGGCACTGCGGGAAGTGTTGCACTTTGCAGGGACTTTGTTGACGACGACTTTCTTGTAATATCCGGGGACGGGATATGTGACATAGACCTGCAAGCATGTATAAAGAGGCACCGCGAAACAGGTGCCGAAGCCACGATCGTACTTTACAGGCATCCAAAACCGCTGGAATATGGTCTAGTGATGACCAGACCGGACGGCAGGATAGAAAGGTTCATAGAAAAGCCATCATGGAGCCAGGTCTTTTGCGATACAGTCAACACGGGGATCTATATCCTCAGCCCGAAGGTTCTGGACAGGATAAAACCGAACGTGCAGGTCGATTTTGCAAAAGACGTGTTTCGCGATATGCTTCGTGACGGGGCAAAGTTATATGGCATCGTTGCGGAAGGATACTGGTGCGATATAGGTGATCCGGAAGCATATGCCGACTGTCATTTCGATATACTTCACGGTAAAACCAATATTGACATAGGAAACTGGCAATCGGACGGCTACTGTATACAGTCTGAACTTCCCGGCAATGTAACGCTCCATCCGCCGGTTTATATCGGGAAAAACGTACGCATCAGCAACGGTGCGGTTATCGGTCCCTATGCTGTAATAGGGAGCGGCAGCACCATCGGTGAGAACGCTTGCATTGAGTATTCGGTGCTGAATGCTGCAACCGTCCGGCAAGGCGCCGAAATAAGAGGGGCTGTACTCTGCGAGGGCACTGTTGTAGGACGTGAAGCCGTTATAAGCGAAGGCTGTATATTGGGTGAAAGCACAGAAGTGGAGGACTCCGTATCTTTGTCACCCGGCGTAAAAGTGTGGCCCGGTCTCCGGGTGAAAAGAGGAGGCTCCGCAAAATGGAACATATATTCCGAGCACGGAGGAAGGGGATATCTTCCCTTCGATTCTCATGGTGACCTGAGAGGGGACATAAGCGAACTTTCACCCGAGGTATGTCTGCGTATCGGATCGGCCCTCGGCAGTCATGGAAAGATAGCGATAGGGCATGACGGGAGCCCGATGTCGGAGACTCTGGCATCGGCGCTTGCCTGTGGAGTACGCAGCGTCGGAAGCGACGCCATACGGCATGACGCGCGATTCTTTGCGGAAGCGACATTTGCCGGAGAAACTTACGGGGCTGCGGTTTCCGTATTCGTTGAGCAGGCGGGTGAACAGATCGCGATTCGGATGTCCTGCCGGGGTAGGACTTATATAACACATGCCATTGAGAGAAGTTTGAATCTGGCTGTCAGATCGGCGATCCCGTCGCAGGTGGCAGGTCGGTTTGGAAATGACAGGTTCGCCATCGGCACAGCCCTTGCCTATGAACAGTATTTGATCCAAAGGACGATGGGAAGGGCGGCGGTGAGGATCCAGGCCGACAACCTTCCGGGGAAGCTTCTCAGAGCCGTCCTGGAAAAGAGCGGCGGCATAGACCACAAGGCGGAAAGATATTTCACATTGGCCTTAAGCGGAGACGGAACGCGATTGTTCATCACTGATGAAGACGGGCATAAACTTGGCCCTGATAAAGTCCTGGCTCTGCTGGTCCTGATACACTTCAGGGAAGGCAACCGCGTGTGTGCGGTTTCCTTTGACGCTCCTCAGGCAGTCGAGGATATTGCATTGCAGGAAAAAGCGCGGATCGTCAGAAGAGGCAGGGATGAGGAGTACTGGAAGCACGCTCAGGACTGCGCATTTTTCCATGATGCATCCCTTGCGGCAATAAAGCTGCTCGGGTATATTGGCAGGACGAACAGGACGGTTTCGTCCCTTGTAAAAGAGATTCCCGCGTTCCACCAGATAGCGAAGGAATACCCGTTTGCCGGAGACAGGGGAGCTTTGATGAGGGAGCTTTCGTCTATTTCTGAGAAACGCCAGCTCGGGGACGGCATAAGGTTCCCTGTAGGCACCGGCTGGGTCCACATAGCGCCTAATTCATCGAGGCCTTATATAAAAGTGTTGGCCGAAAGTTTTTCCGTGGAAGCCGCGGATGAAATATGCTCCAATATATATGAGATCATACGTGAAAAGGAGCAATAATATCGGCCGCACCGGATCGGGGCGGGCCGCGATAAGACTCAGCATTATATGCGGCTGTTCAGATATCGGGTATCAACCGATCCATCGTATCGATATGGATGAAGAATGTGCTGTAAATAAAAATAATGGGGCTTCCCGCTTAACGGGCAGCCCCATATGCATGTCAGGTATACATCAAAGTATATTATCACTTTTCACCGTCGATATTTTTTCCCCTTCCGAGAAGTTTGTTGATCTTATCAACGGGATCGAGCAGGCTGCTTATCGACTTGTCATAGTTAAGAGTATCTATTATCAAAGCTATGAACTTACTCATGTCGACCATGCTGTACCATTCACGTTGTTTCAGGCTTTCCGGGACATAAATAAGGTTGGTTGTAAAGATTTTATCAAACTTTCCTGCCTTATATGCTTCATCGAACTTATCAAGTCCGTTCGCGAAAAGCCCAAAGGTCACGAATACGAATACTCTCCTGGCGCCCGAGCTTTTCAGTCTGTATGCTATGTCCAGAATGGAGTCTCCCGATGAGATCATATCGTCGATGATGATCACGTCTTTACCGGCCACATCATTTCCGAGGTATTCGTGTGCCACTATCGGATTACGGCCGTTTATAACGGTGGAATAGTCCCTGCGCTTGTAGAACATGCCGAGGTCCATCTCGAGGACCGAAGCATAATACATCGCCCTGTTGATGCCGCCTTCATCGGGCGATATGATTATGGCGTTCTTGCAGTCAAAGCAAAAATCCGGGACCGTATTCTTAAGCGCCTTGATCATCTGGTAGTTGGGAAGTACGTTCTCAAACCCGCTTAACGGTATTGCGTTTTGCACTCTCGCGTCGTGGGCATCAAACGTTATGATGTTCGTTACGCCCATATTGACCAGTTCATGAAGCGCCAGTGCGCAATCCAGCGATTCACGGGCACCTCTGCGGTGCTGGCGGCCTTCATACAGCATCGGCATTATAACCGTTATACGACGTGGTTTGCCTCCTGCTGCAGCGATGATCCTTTTCAGATCCTGAAAGTGATCGTCCGGACTCATGGGAACATCCATGCCGAACATCGTATAGGTTACTCCGTAGTTGAAGCAGTCGCAGAAAATGTAGACATCGTGTCCGCGTACCGTTTCATATATTATGCCTTTGGCTTCCCCTGTTCCGAATCTGGGGCATGCAGCCTTGGTAATGAAGGATTTGTCCTCCCCGCGCCACTCGCGTATATAGCGATCGACCTTTTGTACAAACTCTTCACTTCCGTGCATTCCTATAATGCTAAGCTGTCCGACAAGCTGGTTGTCAGCATCAGATCGGCTCATTCAACATCCTCCTAAGTCAGCACCAGTTGGCTTACAATCTTCACTTCCATATTAACCTTTTTGAGCCCAAAATACAAGTGTCAAGGCGTCGAATAAATCAAAATTTTGTCGACGCATTTTATTACATTATTGTGGTGCAAGCCCGTCAAGCAGATTGCATAGTGATGACGCGAACAACCGGGCGGAGTAAAGCGCTTCCTGCAAAGTATTGGAGCTCGTTCCGAATTCGACGATCAGGGAACCGCTCGTTGCGTGTTGATTGAACCTTTCCGGACGCAGGTTGATCGGACGCATAAGCAACGGATGATCTTCGACCAGCTGCTTTTGCAGGTGGACCGCAAAAGTAAGGTTGTCACGCCAGTTCGGGTGTTTGAGACCGCCTTCTTCCGTCCCTACCACCAAAAGGATCTGTGCGGCATTCTTTCCGTCTATTTCGGCTATGGTTCGATACGTTGAGCCGTTTGCGGCAACCATGGCGTCTCTGTGTATATCCAGCACGATACGGATAGAAGGAAACTCTTCCAGTGCCTTCTCAATGGCCTTAAGCGTCCTGGTATATGACCCTGAATATGAAGGATAATCGAATATTTCACGAATATGCACCGCTTCATAGCCGCGGTCCTTCAGGACGGACACCACTTCGTCTCCGACCCTCACAACATTGTAGTTTTTGTCATCCGTGCGCTCAGTATCCGTGGGTTCATAAATATCTTCGCCTTCCGGATAATACGCTTCGCTCGCGTGGGTATGAACCACCAATATGACCGGATTGTCTATGTCGAGATCCAGTTTTGGTTTTTTGTTCAACAGTTTTTCAACATCTATATCATAGGAAGTCTCGTTTTTTATATATACACCGTCAGCATAATCATACCCGGCCGGCGACGAAGGTATGATCGTGACCGTGCGGACATTCGGATCATTATCTACCGATGATTTGGTGCCGTCGGAGGCAGAATCATATGAGTCATCATATTCATTTGCTGGGTTGCCGGAAGAGGGAGTTCCGTCATTGGCCCGGTCATCCTCTCCGGAAGTATTTGCCTTATCGGGTGGATTCGTATATATCGATCCGACTGTATCAAAGTCTGAAAATTCACCGTCAAACCCATCGTCGGCTGCGATTTGAAACTCATATGGGGGCAGGCTTGTCAAAATTGCAGACTGTCCTGACAGTAAGGATTGCCTGCTGAACACACTGAGTGGCATGCCGTTGACGCTTCCGAGCTCGGCGGACAAAACCGTCTTGAAGAAGTCTGTGTCAACATTATTCTGAATAAAGCCGCTGTTTCCGAGAATTGAAAAAAATAAGCGCAGCACGACAGCCGCCAGGATCACGACGATCAACTTTGGCAGTAGATTCCATCGTATCCCGTAACGCAGTCTGCGCGGAATACTGCGCAACCTCAGCCTTCCTTTCAAATCGGTCATCCTTTCATGAAAATCAACCGCGATGCGGCAAGGTAACAGTCCATAACAATATATATGAAAGGATGGCCAAATACATGAATCGCAATAGTCAGCTTCGGAATTGATCTATCATTTCAAAGACGGCCTTCCGGAGCTTCATATTCTCGGGAGATGTCAGCTCAGGATCGTCATTGAGCAGTTCCAGTGCTGCATAAGCAGCCTCCCTGAGTGTATCTGCATTGTCTGCCAGATCGGCGATTTTGAGTTTCGGTATACCGTGCTGCCTGTCACCGAAGAAGTCACCCGGTCCGCGAAGCTTCAGGTCCTCTTCCGAGATAACGAATCCGTCGTTGGTATTTGTCATTATGCTCAATCGGGAGAGAGTAGCTTCGTTCTTTGAATCTGAAATCAAAATGCAGTATGATTCATGCTTTCCGCGCCCCACACGTCCCCTGAGCTGATGAAGTTGCGATAACCCGAACCTCTCGGCGTTTTCAACTATCATCAGTGATGCGTTAGGCACGTTTATACCCACTTCTATAACGGTAGTGGAGACGAGGATGTCGATTTTGCCTTCAACAAAGCTCTTCATCACGGCGTCTTTGTCGCTTTGCCTGAGTTTGCCGTGTACGAATCCGATCCGGAGATCGGGGAAGATCTCTTCCGAAAGCTGTTTCGTATAAGCCTCGACCGCTTTACGTCCGTCGTCGAGGCCTTCCGGATCTTCCACAAGGGGACACACGATGAAGACCTGCCTGCCTTCCGCAACGAGACGGCGGATGAAATTGTAAATACGATCGCGTTTGGACTCGTCCACCGCATATGTATTTACGCGTTTTCTGCCGGGGGGCAGCTCGTCGATAACCGAAACATCGAGGTCCCCGTACATGATCAATGCGAGCGTACGCGGAATGGGAGTAGCAGACATTACGAGTGTATGCGGGACCTCTCCTTTTGCTGTAAGGGCGGCACGCTGCCGTACCCCGAACCTGTGCTGTTCATCGGTAATGACCAGTCCCAGATTCGAATATTCCGTGTCTTCGGTTATAAGGGCATGGGTCCCGATGATAAGGTGGTAAAATCCCGATTTTATGAGTTCCTTTACTTCCCGCTTTTGCTTTGCAGACATCGAGCCTGTGAGCAGGGCGGTACGGAAACCGAATTTTCCGAACAGCGGTTCCAACTCTTCAAAATGCTGCGTGGCAAGTATTTCTGTGGGGGCCATCAGTGCACACTGATATCCGTTTGAGACCGATGCCCAGGCAGCCGCAGCGGCAACTATGGTTTTGCCGGAGCCTACGTCTCCCTGTATAAGGCGATTCATCGACCGGCCGGACGACATGTCGCTGAAAATATCCCTGATCGCGCGCTCCTGGGCCGATGTAAGCTCAAAAGGGAGCTGCCTCATAAAATCATCCAGGGCAGGTACTTTGATATCTGGTCCGCTTGCAGTACCTGCTGAGCGCATCAAGCGCAGGCCAAGTGTCAATATGAACAGCTCTTCAAAGATCAGCCTTCTTCTTGCAGTCTCGAGTGCATATCCGGAGGATGGTATATGGATATTCTCATATGCAAAACGCGCATGTGCAAGTTGGTGTTTCTGCTTAACTGACTCGGGAAGAGGATCGGGTATATTGTCTCCAACTATCCGAAGGCATTGCTCTATGGTGTCGGACAACATTTGCTGGCTGATTCCGGCACGAAGCCTGTATATGCTCTTTATGCGGCGCGTAAGCCTGGGAGGTGAGTCGGAAGGCTCGATCGAGGGGTTGACCATTTCGCGTCGGATCAGGTTGCCTGTTACTTTCCCGAAGAATACATACTTCACGCCGGTTTCAAGTTTGTTCTTCAACCATGGCTGGTTGAAGCATGTCACGTCGAGCAGGTCTGTCCCGTCCGAAACCTGAAACCTGATGATGCTTAGCTGTTGCCGGACCTGTGTGAGTCTTGGAGCGCTGACAAGGCACCCCTCGATGCAGACCGAGGTGTCCGGCTCAAGTTCGTGTATTTTTTTTATTGAGGAGCGGTCCTCATATGATCTCGGGAAGTAAGTCAAAAGGTCGCCAATCGTGAAAAGGCCAAGCTTGTAAAACAGCTTAGCCTTCTTTTCTCCGACACCCTTCAAATATCGCACATCGGTTGTGAGATCCATAAAAACCTCCGTTCCGAATTGTCAATCGCTGATCACTCTGCAGAAATCAGATAGCTGTAAACAGGCTGGCCTCCCTCAAGCAATGTGATCTCAGCGTCTTTGAACTCTTTTTCGAATATCGCGAGAGCTTCCTTTGCCTCCTCTTCGGTGGTGTCACTGCCGTAGAAGATCGTGAGGAACTCTGTCGGCTTCTTTGACATGTCGCGGGCCAGCTTGCGGAGCGTGGCGG
>JAAYMG010000009.1 GCA_012521525.1 Clostridiales bacterium
AATGATGCGGAGAAGAAAGCGATCTACTATTCAGGGGTGGATAAAGTCCTGCTGTACGAGAGCAACATGTATCTTGGCAGCCTTTGGTCTGCACCGGTACGTACATATATCGATTACATCGATTTTGAGTTTCTGCCGGCACCTCGTGCGGATATGAATGCGGGTGCTTCATATATCCCGAGGTTGATCTTCTGTGTCAACAGGCAGGGCAATGTTCCGAAGGCATGGGAGTTCCTAAAAATGATGCTCGGCGAAGAAGTCCAGAACGACCGCGATATCGTGCTAAACCCCGTTTTGAAATCTGCTACGGATGCACGCCTTTCGGACTTGCGAGCCGAACTTCTGGAAGTTCAGAGCGCAGTGGAGAGTGGAACCAGCTTCTTTGAGCTGGTGGATTCTATGCGCATCGATTATTCCGAGCTGGACTCTGCTCTTGAGAAGTATATATTGCATTATAAAAACCGGGTGTCAAGCTTAAGCGTACCGATGCTTAATGACCACAGGTTTTCGGCAAGTGTGGAAGCTGTCGTTGCGCGTGACCCAAATGGCAGAGTGGATGCGGGAAGAGTAAAGAATGAAGTCGAAAGGATAGCAGACGTATACCTGAGCGAGTCCGGCGGCAATATCTCACGGGGGTATACGGTAATATACATAGTTGCCGCGATCGCAGCTGTCATACTGATAGGCTTGATAATTTCCCGTATGGCAAGAAAAAAGAACGCAATGCAAAAAAAAGGATGATCTCACTGCAAAAAGGATAGGATGTTGAGCAGCTAAGCAACTTGGCAATTATCGATCAAGAATAATATATAATATAGGAATTGAAGTGGGGGACTGAAGTGTAACATGGAGTCACAACTCAGTCCCCTGGCTTTTTTAACAGTATTGTAGAACTTGATGTCAGGCCTTTGCTAAGAATTTTCAGACATCTATATATGGAACATCTCTATGTCGGAAATATGTGTCCTGAAGATATAAAGCCTAATCTAATATTATCTTATCGGTATCTAATAGGTGAACCAGCCTCTATTACAGCTGAATGATTATAGCTGCACAAACCCTTCGTAGACCAGGACTGCGTCACCGGTGAGGGTAATGCCGCTGTCGTCGTATTTCACCTTGAGATCACCACCGACAAGCTTGACGGTGATTTCTTCTCCCTTGCGGCAATAACCGTTTTCCACCGCGGCCACGACGGCAGCACAGGCACCGGTACCGCAGGCCCAGGTTTCACCGCTGCCGCGCTCCCAGACACGCATGCGGATGGTGCGGTCGTCCAGAACCTTGACGAACTCCGCGTTGACGCGGTCGGGGAAGATCTCGCTTTCCTCGAACAGAGGGCCGAGGCTCGATATGTCGAGGGCATCGACATTCGGATGAAACACGACGCAATGCGGGTTGCCGACAGACAGGCATGTGATCCGATAATCTCTGTCACCTATGACTGCGTGGCGGTTGATGATTTTATCGCCGTCCATCTTGACCGGGATCAGGGCAGGGTCGAATATCGGTTTCCCCATATCCACGCTCACCATGGTCACTTCTCCGTAACGCTTATGGAGATGGATAGTTTTGATGCCGCTGAGGGTCTCGATCGTCATGGTGAGTTTCTTTACGATATTATGGTCGTAAAGATATTTGCCTACGCATCTTATTCCGTTTCCGCCGATCCGGCCTTCGCTTCCGTCAAGGTTGAAGGTCCGCATCTTCGCGTCAGCAACCTTTGAGGGGAGTATCAGGACGACACCGTCTCCGCCTATGCCGTATCTCCTGTCCGCAAGCCGTACGCTCAGACCCTCGGGATTGTCGATTTCACGTTCCATGCAATTGAAGTAAATATAATCATTGCCGGTGCCCTGCATCTTGGCAAACGGGACTAATATCCTTTCGGTACGCATGTTGTTTATGTCGACAAGCTCAGTGTTGTGGACCGAGTACCTGCTTTTGAGGCTGCTTGCGAGGGCATTTGCCGTATCTATGGAGGTCAGGCAGGGGATATTGCGTTCAACGGTTTTGCGGCGCAGTTTGACGCTGTCGCGCGAGGGCAGCCTTCCCTTCGAGGAAGTGGATATGACGTATTGGATCCTGCCGCTCTCGATAAGGTTTATGGCGTTGTTTTCGGATTCATGGATCTTGTTTACGATGATCGAAGGTATCCCTGCTTCGTTGAGGACCCTCGCTGTACCGGCCGTAGCGTATATCGTAAAGCCGAGTTCCTGGAACTTTTTCGCGGTATCCGCGACCTCTTTTTTGTCGGAGTCCCGCACAGTTATGAATATCCCACCCCGTCTTCGCATCTGGTATCCTGCAGCCACAAGGCCTTTATACAGAGCCTCGTCAAGCGTGCTTGCAATTCCAAGTACCTCGCCCGTGGACTTCATTTCGGGTCCGAGATGTGTATCGACATCGCTCAGTTTTTCGAAGGAGAATACCGGAACCTTTACGGCCACATATGGCGGTGTCTTATACAGACCGGTGCCATACCCCATATCGGCAAGCTTTTCTCCCAGCATAGCCCGCGTAGCGAGGTCGACCATCGGTACACCGGTGACCTTGCTTATATACGGTATGGTCCGGGAGGATCGGGGATTGACCTCTATGACATACAGCTCATCCTCATAGATGAGATATTGGATATTGATAAGGCCCTTCGTCTTCAGCGATACGGCAAGGCGCTTGGTGCAATCGACGATCTTTTCCACCATATCGTCGTATATGTTCCATGCAGGGTAGACCGCGATCGAGTCTCCCGAATGGATTCCGGCCCTCTCGATATGCTCCATTATGCCGGGGATAAGTATATCCTCACCGTCGCATATGGCGTCTACCTCCAGCTCGGTACCCATGAGGTACTTGTCTATAAGCACGGGATTTTCTATGTTTTGAGAGAGTATTATCTCCATGTACTCGGTTATGTCATCATCGCTGAAGGCTATTATCATGTTCTGCCCGCCGAGCACATAGGAGGGACGCAGCAGGACCGGATAACCGATCCTGTTCGCAACGTCCAGGGCTTCATCCGTGGTCATCACGGTGAATCCCTGCGGACGTTTTATACCAAGCTCCTCAAGCAGTGCATCGAAGCGCTTGCGATCCTCGGCTGCGTCGATGCTGTCCGCAGGGGTGCCCAGTATCCGTATGCCCTGGGAGTTGAGGAAGTTGGTGAGCTTGATCGCGGTTTGACCGCCGAAGGCCACGACGACACCGTAAGGCTTTTCCGTAGCGATGATGTTCATGACGTCTTCGGGGGTAAGAGGCTCGAAATACAGTCTGTCTGCGGTATCGAAATCTGTTGATACGGTTTCGGGGTTGTTGTTGACGATCACAACCTCGAAGCCTGCTTTTTTCAGTGACCATACGCAATGGACCGAGGCATAGTCGAACTCGATGCCCTGGCCTATGCGGATGGGTCCTGAGCCGAATACGATGACTGTTTTTTTGCGGTCCCTGATACGACCGATGAATTCCTCCGCTTCGTTTTCATCGTCGTAAGTGGAGTAGAAATAAGGGGTCTCCGCAGCAAATTCGGCTGCACAGGTATCGACCATCTTGAATACGGCATGCCGCGGTTTCTCGATTTTCTGCCCGGAAATCCGCTCGATCGCCTTGTCTGTAAATCCCAGCTTTTTGGCTTCGAGATACAGCTCATCGGTGAGTTTCCCGGACGCAAGTGCCCGCTCAAGGTCGGAAAGAGCTTTAAGCTTACCCAGGAACCAGCGGTCTATTTTTGTGATCTCGTATATTTCGTCATAGGAAATGCCGCGCTTTATAGCTTCGTACACCACGAAGAGCCTTTCGTCGGTGCACTGATATAGTAGTTTGCGGATCTCATCATCACTCAATGGTTTCAGCTTGGGCAGGTTCAATGTGTCAAGCGAGATTTCAGCACCCCGCACCGCTTTCATGATCGCCTGCTCAAAGGTGGTTCCGATCGCCATGACCTCGCCGGTAGCCTTCATCTGTGTTCCTAGGGTCCTCCTGGCATAAACAAACTTATCGAAAGGCCACTTCGGAAGCTTCACGACGACATAATCTATGGCAGGCTCGAAACAGGCATATGTCGTACCGGTGACAGCGTTCCTGATCTCGTCCAGCGTATAACCGATCGCGATCTTAGTGGCGACCTTTGCTATCGGATAACCAGTCGCCTTGGAAGCAAGCGCCGAGGAACGTGATACACGGGGATTTACCTCGATGACCGCGTATTCGAAACTGTTGGGATCCAGGGCAAACTGGCAGTTGCAGCCCCCTTCCACCTTCAGTTCGGTTATTATTTTCAAAGCTGCTGTCCGCAGCATCTGGTATTCCTTGTCGGAGAGGGTGACGGCAGGAGCGATGACGATGCTGTCTCCGGTATGTACTCCGACGGGATCGAAGTTTTCCATGCTGCAGACTGTGATGACATTTCCCTTGCTGTCCCGAATGACTTCAAACTCGATCTCTTTCCATCCCGATATGCATTTCTCGATCAGGACCTGATGGATGGGGGACAGGTTCAAACCGTTGGCGGCGATTTCCGAAAGCTCTTTCTCGTTTTCGGCGATGCCCCCGCCGGTCCCTCCCAGGGTAAAAGCTGGACGGACTACTACCGGATATCCTATTTCATCGGCAAAGCGGAGAGCGCTCATTACATCATTGACCACAGTTGACGGGATGACCGGTTCCCCGATTTTGATCATCGTATCCTTGAAAAGCTGCCTGTCCTCGGCCTTGTCGATGGTGTCCGGCCTTGCGCCGAGGAGCTTGACGCCGTGCTGCTCGAGAAAACCCTCTTTTGCAAGCTGCATGGAAAGGTTGAGCCCGGTCTGCCCGCCCAGGGTGGAGAGCAGGCTGTCCGGCTTTTCCTTTTCGATGATGCGCTTTACTGTGGCCAGTGTGAGAGGCTCGATATATATCCTGTCAGCCATGGCATTATCCGTCATTATGGTCGCTGGGTTGGAGTTCACGAGCACAACTTCAAGCCCGTCTTCCTTAAGGGCACGGCAGGCCTGGGTACCCGCATAATCGAACTCGGCCGCCTGTCCGATCACGATAGGGCCGGATCCTATTACCATGACTTTCCTGATATCATTTCTGAGCGGCATCCGTTTTTCCTCCTTTCCCGGCTGACGAGCGCATCAGGTTTATGAATTCGTCGAACAGGAACCCGGTGTCAAGCGGGCCCCCGCAGGCCTCCGGGTGGAACTGGACCGAAAAGGCCGGGATATCGGTATATCTGACACCCTCGCATGTTCCGTCATTCGCATTCGTGTAGCTCTCGAACGAATTTGCGGGCAGGGTAGACGAAACGACTGCATACCCGTGGTTCTGGCTTGTGATATATACCCTGCCGGTAGTGCGCTCAATGACCGGCTGATTTGCGCCGCGGTGGCCGTACTTGAGCTTTTCGGTTTTTGCGCCCCGTGCAAGGGCAAGGAGCTGGTGGCCCAGGCAAATCCCGAACGTGGGGATATTTCGCTCGACGACCTTTTTGATTTGCACTATAGCTTCGGTGTTTTCTGCCGGATCGCCCGGTCCGTTCGACAGCATAAGACCGTCCGGTTCGAGTGCGAGGATCTCTTCTGCCTTGGCAAAGCAGGGGACGGTTATGACCCGGCATCCTCGTTTAAGGAGCATGCGCTCTATGTTGCCCTTGGCACCGAAGTCCCAGAGCACGACCCGGAAGTCGGCGTCGGAAGGACCCGTAGAGACCTGTTTTCCCTTGCTTACGGATGCCACCGCATCGACGATCCTGTAATCCTTCAGTTCGTTCAATACTGCTTCCATATCCGGATATGACAGGCATATTTTTGCGTTCATCACGCCGTGCTCCCTTACGATCCTTGTCAGGGCACGGGTGTCGATATCATAGATCCCGGGGATCTTATGTTCATACAAAAAAGAGTCAAGATCGCCCTCACTTCGGAAGTTGGACGGTTCCTGACACCATTGCCGGACGACATAACCTTTCAGATAAGGCCTATCGCTTTCGAAATCTTCGGGGATCATCCCATAGTTGCCGATAAGGGGAAACGTCTGGATGACGATCTGACCATAGTAGCTCGGGTCTGTAAGCGTCTCCAGATAGCCGGTCATTGCCGTTGTAAAGACCAGCTCTCCGGTCGACTCGCTGGGGTATCCGAAGGACTTTCCTTCAAATACCCGGCCGTTTTCGAGGACAAGATAAGCTTTCCTTTGCATACTGTTCTCCATATTGCACTCCGATTCTCAACACGATTCAAAAAAATAATACTGAAGCAGGATCATGAGTTCATGGGTGACAATAACTAGGCATTTGCGGTTTTGCAAGATTATACAACATGGAGTATAAAAAATAAAGCTGTTCGCGTGAATTTTCCAGGTTTAATAGCAGTGCGTCATCCGTAGGCATGCATCATTGTGCATAGTTACTGAACAGATTAAATAATTATTCATTCTTTTCAACTAAGCAAATCATCCTGCAACGATCCTGATAAACCGGATCGATGCAGGATGGAATTGATTGCACAGGAAAATACAACTTTGAGGTTTGATGAACTTATATTATTAATGCTGGATGATAATATTCAGCAAAATCGGACTTTATTTGAGTTTACGCGTGACCCTGAGACGGGTTAGTGCACGCTGGAGAGCTGCCTGGGCCTGAAGGTACTCCACCTGGCTGAGCCTGTTCCTCAGCTTTTCGCGGGCGCGCTCCTCCGCAGCCTTTGCACGGTTGATGTCTATTTCCCATGGCCATTCGGCGGTATCCGCTATGATGGTCACGCTGTCCTGAAGGATCTCTATATAACCGCCGGAGAGAAAGGCTTCGAGCCACTTTCCGTCCTTTTTTATTTTTATCGGGCCGATATCGATCGTGGAAACAAGGGGCATGTGACCGCTCAAGATGCCTATCTCGCCGTCCTGCGTTTTCACATTTACCGCTTCCACGGTTTCCGAGAAGAAGACACGCTCGGGTATAAGGATCTCCAAGTGGAACGACCTGGCCATTATCTTTCCTCCCTGGTTTTTCCGGCGGCCTGATAAACCTCGTCGATGGTACCTTTCATGAAGAATGCGTCCTCAGGAATATCGTCGGTCTTTCCGTCAACTATTTCCCTGAAGCCGCGGATCGTTTCCCTGACGGGTACGAATCTTCCTTCATAGCCCGTGAAGTTTGTTGCTACGAAGAACGGCTGCGAGAGGAACCGTTTGATCTTACGCGCACGGCGGACCGTCAGCTTGTCTTCGGGGGACAGCTCATCCATGCCAAGTATGGCGATGATGTCCTGAAGTTCACGGTAGCGCTGAAGTGTCTCCTGAACTCGCCGGGCGACGCTGTAATGCTCCTCGCCCACGATCCTCGGGTCAAGGATGCGGGAAGTGGATTCCAAAGGATCCACCGCAGGGTAGATCCCTTCTTCGACTATGGCCCTCGACAGAACAGTGGTCGCGTCGAGGTGGGCAAACGTTGTTGCCGGAGCGGGGTCTGTGAGATCGTCCGCAGGGACATAGACGGCCTGTACGGACGTGACCGATCCGCTTTTCGTGGAAGTGATCCTTTCCTGCAGAGCGCCTAGATCTGTTGCAAGCGTTGGCTGGTAACCGACCGCAGACGGGGTCCTGCCCAGCAGGGCGGATACCTCGGAGCCCGCCTGGACGAACCTGAAGATGTTGTCGATAAAGAGAAGAACGTCCTGACCGAGCTTATCCCTGAAATATTCCGCGATAGTAAGCCCTGTCAAACCTACACGCATCCTGGATCCGGGGGGTTCATTCATCTGTCCGAAGACGAGTGCGGTTTTCTCAATGACTCCGGACTCCCGCATCTCCGTCCACAGGTCGTAACCCTCCCTGGAGCGTTCTCCCACACCGGTATATACTGAATAGCCGCCGTGCTCCGTGGCTATGTTTCGGATGAGCTCCTGTATCAAAACGGTCTTGCCTACACCGGCACCGCCGAACAACCCTATCTTTCCGCCCTTCGCATACGGCGCGAGCAGGTCGATGACCTTTATGCCCGTTTCCAGCATTTCGGAAACAGCCTTCTGCTCGGAAAAACCCGGGGCGGGCCTATGTATAGGCCAGTACTCCGACGCTTTGATCTCACCCATCCTGTCTATAGGTTCTCCGAGGACATTCATCATCCTGCCGAGTGTTTCTTTGCCTACAGGGACTTTGATAGGCTCGCCGGTGCTTACGGCGGTCATGTCTCTCTTTAGGCCCTCGGTAGGAGACATGGAAACGCAGCGTACAGTTTTGTTCCCGAGATGCTGCATGATCTCGGCCGCTACAATACGCCCGCCG
>JAAYMG010000061.1 GCA_012521525.1 Clostridiales bacterium
CGCCTTTTCAAGCAATTTTATACGTCAGCACCTTCCTGAGGCTGTCATTGAAGCCTATTGCGGGCAGTGACATG
This sequence comes from Clostridiales bacterium, assembly GCA_012521525.1. Taxonomy (GTDB): domain Bacteria; phylum Bacillota; class Clostridia; order Oscillospirales; family JAAYOS01; genus JAAYOS01. The sequence goes on from JAAYMG010000061.1 coordinate 75, forward strand.
GATCTGCGGCAAAACCCTGAGCAAAGGAGGGAGCGGACTTGGTTTTCCAATATAGGACATATAGTGTATTGCTGGTTTCGGCGTCTGAAAAATTCAACGCTACCACCGTTGATCTGCTCCCTGTAACGGACTATTGGCCGGTGGTCACTGCGAAAAACGTCGCAGAAGCCAGGAGAAGGCTGCTGGAACAGGAGTTTGACATCGTGATAATCAACGCACCGCTTCCGGACGACTTTGGCATGAGGCTTGCAATCGACATTTGCAGCAACAGTGATGCGAGTGTTTTGATCATGGTAAAGAACGAGCTATACAATGACATCTATGCAAAAGGAGTAGGACACGGGGTCATGGTACTTTCCAAACCTACTTCTACCCAGACGGTATCACAGGCACTTCGGATCCTCTGCGCCACAAGGGAGCGTCTCCTTCGGATGAAAGAAAAGCAGGCTACCGTGGAGGAGAAGATAGAGGAAATACGCCTGGTCAACCGGGCAAAGTGGAAACTCATCGAAAAACTTAACATGTCTGAAAGCGAAGCCCACCGCTTTATAGAGAAACAGTCCATGGACCTGCGCATCACAAAGCGTGAAGTAGCGGAAAACATCATCAATACTTATTGACGATCGGTCGGATAGACGAGAAATCAGTCGGCAAGGCAAGAGCAAAAAATCTGCTGCTCTTGTCTTGTTTTTCGTTTACTGGGGGAAAGGTTTAAAAACAACAAAAGCCATATCCGATCGGATTTGGCTTTTGTTGTGGCACGCCTGAGAGGATTCGAACCTCCGACCTGCCGCTTAGGAGGCGGCCGCTCTATCCTGCTGAGCTACAAGCGCATATCCATAAAATGTCCGTTGGATTTGATGCTCAAGCGAACATTGTTATTTTACTCAGTTTTGACCACTTTGTCAATGCATAAAATTCACGCTACCCGATCAAACCGTTAAAAATATTTGTCTGTTTCGGATCGATCGCCTCTATCAGTCCCCTCTTAGCATTCACCACATGGCGTTTGAAGAGGATCGGAATTATCGGAGCGTCTTCCGCCAGTTTTCTGTAAAGCGACGAAGACACGGATCCGATGGAATTCGAGTCTGCCTGTGTAAATGACGTCAGCAGAAATTCGGTGTCCTCGGAATAATACCTGCCGAAGTTAAGCGACCCTTTCTGAGAAACCAGTTCGGTCAGATCAAAATCATTCCTGAGCTTTACTTCTGCAAGGTAAATGTCGAAATTTCCGGCGTTCAACGCCGCCAGGTAATCCTCCCACTTAAGCAGGCCCAGATTTACCGTAACCCCCATGGTACGCATATCCTCGGCGATCCTCTCGGCTACGGCGACCTTGTACTTGTTTTCGGAGTTTACGATCATGTTTATGACCAGGGGTTTTTCTTCGTCATAACCGGCGCCCTCGACCTGCCGGGCAAACTTCTCAAGAGAGAAACCCATTCCTGCTGCGATACCGGTGTCATACAGCCTACTGGCAGGGTTGACCGGCAATACTGCCGGGTCGGCATATCTGACCATTTCCGTCTCGCATATGAACTCCCTGTCGATCGCATGGCTCAACGCTTTCCTGAGTTCCGGATCGCGCATCGGTCCGTCTTCGGTATTCGCCCCCAGGTAATACATTATGCTTGTCGGGAAACTCCATTCCTCGTAATCACCGCCGAAAACCACCGGGTCGGTCGCAGTCGGGTCGTTTCCGGCCAGGCTTATAGCCCCGGATTCAAAAAACGAAATCAGAAGGTCGGCTTCAGGCGTGTCTATCAGGTCAATGCGGGGATACGGCCTCTTCCTGTTCTGCCACCACCCCGAATAGGCTTTCAGATAGCTTTCGTCACCGTCTTCAACATACATATAAGGCCCGGTACCGATCGGAGAAACCATATTTGAGCTTCCCGACTTTATGATCGGAATGTCAAGGAGCCATTCAAGATGTCCCATCGGTTCCGCAAGCTCTATTTTGACGGCATCATCACCGACTGCCGATATGCTTCTTACAAAACGCAATCTTTCGGAGTAATACGTGTCGTTCCCTTTGGCAAGTTCAAGGGAGTATTTTACGTCCTGGGCTGTCAGGCCTGTACCGTCGCTGAACTTCACATCCTTGTCGATATAGAGGATATATGAGTTTTCATCCCTTTCAAACCTCTCGCAGAGCAGGGGCCGGGCTTCGAAATTCCCGTCGATCTCGAATAGCGATTCATACATGAGAGGGATCAAATACATGTTCAGCTTACTTGCACATGTGATCGGATTTAGATTGCCAGCCGACGAAAATGCAAGACCAAATATGTCTATGGTCGGCGCTCCCGAAGGAATAACTATTCCGGGAGTTTCCGACTCCGCAGGCACTGTGGGCAACAGGTTATCCCGGTCAATGCCTGCGTCAAAACTGCAGCCCTGTACGAAAGCGAAAATCGCAGCAAGCGTCAGGACCACAAATAACTGCGATAATTTTCCCAATCCCATGCTTTTCCTGCCCACTGTGCAAGTACCCCTTTTTTAAGTCATCACTATTATGCCGCACTGGAGACCTCGCCGCTCCCCGTCCCGCCTATGGGACCA
>JAAYMG010000062.1 GCA_012521525.1 Clostridiales bacterium
CGAGGAGGCTGTATACGAAAGCGCGGATGCTGCCCCTGCCATGAGCGTCACGGATGGGAGATTCTCCGAAATAGTACCCGATATCCAGGCGGAAAGCATGGAGGCAAGCGACACTGCCGAGAGCTTCGCTGCCGGATCTGTCCCATCTCATATGCAGGGAAGTCAGCCATATGCACCGCCCGTGCCCGGCATGGCGCAGCAGGCCTTTACACAAGGGACGGCAGGCATGCCAGGGGCAGAAGGCAGCCCGGATGACCGTCAAGCCGCAAAACATGGCACAGCTCAGGCAATCGACCCTCAAAATCCTAACGCATACACTCAGCAGCAACCATACGGGTATGGATATCCGATGCAGGGAATGTCCTGGATGCAGGGGATGCAGGGCGTTCAGGGGATGCAGGGCATGCCGATGTATCCTTATCCTTACCCGCCCCAGTACATGCCGCAATATGGAGGGGCTTACCCTCCGCCGTACGGGTATCCCGGACAGCGTAAAGGGGGCGCGGAAGGAGCGGAGAATGCCGTTCTTAAGGAACATGTAAACGTTCAGAATGTGCAGTTTCCCGATTTTTCTGACGCAAAGCCAGTGTTTTCGGCACCCCTCACGAGCGGCAATATGAACCTGCTGATGAACGTGCCGTTAAGCGTTTCCATCGAAATAGGGCGGACGAAGAAAAAGATACGCGAGATCATGGAGTTCAGCCAGGGGTCGATCATTGAACTTGAGAAACAGGCAGGTGCGCCTGTGGATATAATCGTCAACGGACAGCTCATGGCCAGGGGCGACGTAGTGGTCATAGACGACAACTTCGCAGTCAGGGTCACCGAGATCATAGGGACGAAGGAACTGATCGGATCGCTCGACGCTTCGGCAAACAAGGCTGACAAGGACGGAAAGTAATATTCAAACAATATATCAACACTGAGGAGACTAAAGTATGCAACCTAAAATTATGATCGTGGATGATGCTGCATTCATGCGCATGATGATAAACGACACTCTCACCAAGAACGGATATACGAACATCATTGAAGCCTCAGACGGACAGATAGCCTATGAGTTGTATCAGGCAGAAAAACCCGACCTGGTGATAATGGACATCACAATGCCCAACATGGACGGCATAAAGTCCCTGCGGGCGATCAGAGAGTATGACAGGAGCGCCAAAGTCGTCATGTGTTCGGCGATGGGACAGGAGTCAATGGTCGTTGACGCCATTCGTTACGGGGCCCTCGATTTCATCGTAAAGCCGTTCAAGCCCGACAGGATCCTGCAGACGGTCCAAAAGATACTTGGTTAGTTTTGCCCATACATACTTGTTGACGCCGGACATTCGCATCATCGTTTGTTTGGTCGTATTTTCGGATGCCGGAGGGTATTATGCCTGATTACTTGGAAGACCTTGGTTCGGTCGTCCTGGCGCTGTTTGCATTGATTGGCGTGCTGGTATTGGCTTACTTTACCACGAAATGGCTTGCAAGGCGAACGGGCGGAGACCGCGGAAAAGGTATCATAAAAATAATTGACCGCCAGTTTATCGCTCAGGATAAGAGTTTCATTGTCCTCAGGGTGGGTAAAAAGATCCTGCTAGTAGGACATACCTCGCAAAGTATGACCAAACTGGCAGATCTTGACGAGGATGACATAGTAGTGGAAGAAACCGCACAGGTAAAAGACTTTTCGGCTGTGCTGCTCAATGCGATAAAAAAGCTCGGCGGCGAAAAGGACCGTGGATCCTCCAACCCCCATGATAAGGATGACACGGAAGGAAGCGGAGGAAACTTATGATGCCTAATGATCAGGCAGCTCTCAGCGCAAGATCTCCATTCAGGAAATTCAGGTTCAAGAAGTTTATCATACTTTTTCTGATAACTTTCACATTCGTTTTTATATTGTCTACGCAAGTACTCGGCGTTGAGGTCCGGGCAGCGGGTATAAACCTGGAAATCACGCCGGAGGAAGGGACCGAGGGGGGTGCCCTTGGAACGATCGAGGTGTTGTTCCTCCTGGTGATCGTTTCGCTCCTTCCGTCCATATTGCTTTCGATGACCAGCTTTACAAGGATAGTGATCGCTTTATCCTTTGTAAGAAATGCCCTGGGCCTTCAGCAGACGCCCCCAAACCAGGTTTTGATCGGGATCGCGCTGTTTCTCAGCCTGTTCGTGATGTCACCGACCCTGAAGGAGATAAACGAAGTAGCGTACGCACCTTACCGGAACGGGGAGATAAGCTTTGAGCAGGCAAGGGAAAATGCGGTAAAACCGCTGAAAGTGTTCATGCTGAAGCAGACGCAGAAAAAAGACCTGCAGTTGTTTCTTGATATTTCCGGAAAGCAGCTGCCCGAAGTGGGGTCAGCAGAGGAGTTGACAGACGTCCTCGGCCTTGATGTGCTCGTCCCTTCGTTTTTGACCAGCGAACTGAAACGGGCATTCACGATCGGATTCCTGCTGTTCCTTCCGTTTCTGATAATCGATATCGTCGTTTCGAGCACCCTGATGTCAATGGGAATGGTAATGCTTCCGCCGACTACGATATCTCTGCCTTTCAAAATCCTTCTGTTCGTGCTTGTGGACGGATGGAACCTGTTATTTGGCACATTGGTCTCGGGATTCAGATGACATGGCGATATATAAGGAGGAAATGATGTGACG
>JAAYMG010000063.1 GCA_012521525.1 Clostridiales bacterium
TGGCGAAGCAAGCCACAGTAAAAGCCTGATCGATAGGGTCCGCGCGTTTTTTAAAAATGTTGTAAGTATCGATCCTTTTTGATATAATCCAATAATGTAATTATTAGCAATTTATGTCGTAATTTTCGGCGTTTGCCTTAAGTCTTGATTTTGAGCGTTTACCTGAAAATGATAAAATAGATACGGGCAGTGAAAGATGAAAGAACGATTGCAGAAAATTTTGTCCAGGAACGGAGTAGCATCCAGAAGGGGAGCGGAAAAGCTCATCGCTGAAGGTGCCGTTGAAGTGAACGGTGTCAAAGCCGTGATCGGGCAGATGGCCGATCCGGAACAGGATATAATAACAGTGCACGGCAAATATGTCGGTGGTAAGCCTGAACCTGTCTACATCGCCTTATATAAGCCAAGGGGATATGTCACAACATTAAGGGACGAGCGGGGCCGCAAGACGGTGCGTGAACTTGTGTCGGACTGCGGAGCGCATGTTTATCCCGCCGGAAGGCTGGACATGGACTCCGAAGGCCTGCTCATTTTGACCAATGACGGGGAAGTCGCCCATAAACTCATGCATCCCTCCCGTGAGGTCAAAAAAGTGTACCGGGTGACGGTAGACAGTACCGATGACGAAAAGATAGAAATGCTTCGCCAGCTTACCGAGCTCGACGGTGAACCGATATCGAGTCCGGAGGTAAGGGTCATCAGGAAAAAGGAGGACAGGAGTTCTCTCGAGATCACGATTCACGAAGGAAAGAAGCGCCAGATCCGCAGGATGTGCGAACAGGTGGGGATGGAAGTCCTGCGCCTGAAAAGGAACAAGATAGGTGAAATAAGTCTTGGTATGCTGAAACCGGGCGAGTGGCGCTACCTCGACAAGCGTGAAGTAAGGTATCTGAAATCCCTTTAGACGACTTTTTGCGATATTTTTGAAACCAGCCTGGATTTGACATAAACACGGAGGTACACTATGAACAGTGACCTGATGAAAAGGATTACCGAAAGGCGTGCCGGATTTTCAAAAGGACAGAGAAGGATAGCCGACTTCATCACACTTAACCTGGACAAGGCGGCTTTTATGACGGCATATGCCCTGGGCAAAACTGTGGGCGTGAGCGAATCCACAGTCGTTCGCTTTGCTACCGAGCTGGGATATGACGGATATCCTCATATGCAGCGCGCCTTAAGAGAGTATGCAAATACCAGGCTCACGTCTGTCCAGAGGATAGACGTGACTAGCGAGAGGCTCAAAAACCGAAGCATCCTGAAAACGGTAATGGAAAGCGACGTTGAAAAGATCAGGAAAACCCTGGAGGTCGTTGATGAGGAGACATTCAACCGTGCAGTTGAGCGCATCCTTGGCGCTCGGCACATATACATACTGGGAATGAGGATCTCCTCTTTTCTGGCCGATTTCCTGGGGTTTTATTTAAAACTCATTTTCAACAATGTCACGATCGTCGGGGGAGCTCCCAACGAAGGAGATATTTTTGAACAGCTGTTTCGCGCCGGTGAGGGGGACCTGGTAATCGGCATCAGCTTTCCAAGGTACTCAAAGAGGACGCTGCGCGGCCTGAGATTTGCACTGGACAGGAAGGCGGACGTCATCTCGATAACCGACTCCCAGGCGTCACCTATCGCGGGTATAAGTGACTGTACCCTTTTTGCGCCGAGCGAAATGGCATCTTTTGTAGATTCGCTGGTTGCTCCGTTAAGTCTCATAAATGCTCTCATAATATCAGTCGGGATAAGAAAGAAAGAAGAACTGATCAGGACTTTCGAGGACCTGGAAAGGATCTGGGAGGAATATGAGACATATGAAACTTCCGACAGCTCGATACAGGATTAGTGACGAAGAAATAGCAGTTATTGGCGGGGGTCCGGCCGGGATGATGGCCGCGGTCTCCGCTGCAGCAAATGGAGCAAGAGTTTTGCTGCTTGAAAAGAATGACAGGCTTGGCATAAAACTCTGTATAACCGGGAAAGGCCGTTGCAATATAACGAACAGCTGCACGCCTCAAACCGTCATCCAAAACACACCCCGTAATGGCAAATTCCTTTACAGCTCACTCAACAGGTTTTCTCCATCAGACGTGTATGAATTCTTTGAAAGAAACGGTTTGAAACTCAAGGTCGAGAGAGGAAACAGGGTGTTTCCGGTTTCGGACAGGGCAAAGGACGTGCTTGAAGTCCTTAAAAACCTGTTGAGCAGAAATGGCGTAAAGGTTATGAGATTTAAAGTCAATGACATTGTCGTAAACGATGACGGGAGTTTCGACATACTGTCGGACAGCGGTCAAGCCATAAGATGTAAAGCCGTTATCCTTGCAACCGGAGGAAAGTCATATCCGAAAACAGGCTCGACCGGTGACGGATATAGACTGGCTGAGAGACTCGGACATACTGTCGTCGAACCGAAACCTTCCATAGTGCCCCTTGAGTCGCCGGATCCGGATTGTGTCGAAATGCAGGGGCTTTCGTTGAGAAATGTAGGAGTCAGGGCAACGGATAAAAACGGCAGGCTCGTTTATGAGGACTTCGGCGAGTTGATGTTCACTCATTTCGGGATATCCGGACCTACCGTACTGAGCATGAGCGCCCACTTACGGGATTTTGACAAAACAGGCTACACCGTATCTATAGATTTCAAGCCTGCGCTCGATCATAAAAAGCTCGACGAGCGGATCCTGAGGGATTTTGAGAAGTTCAGCAACAGGATTTTTCGAAACTCGCTCGGTGATCTTCTTCCTGCAAAAGCCATTATGCCTGTCGTGAGGAGGTCGGGGATCGATCCGTTCAAACCGGTCCATTCGATAGAGAGGAAGGAGAGGCAAACCCTTCTGAGCGTCATCAAGGACTTCAGGATCGAAGTATCCGGTACAAGGCCGATCGAGGAAGCCGTTGTAACGTCGGGGGGAGTCGACACCGGAGAGATCGACCCGAGAACTATGGAATCAAAGCTTGTAAGGGGTTTGTTCTTTGCCGGGGAGATCATAGACGTAGATGCTTATACCGGAGGATTCAATCTGCAGATAGCCTGGTCAACGGGGTACTCGGCCGGTTTATCTGCCTCTAAATACTGCGATACATCGGAGGATTGGCAATGCTGAATGGCCATGAAATGAAAACGGGTCCGTCAAAAACGTATTCGATCGCGATAGACGGTCCGACAGGAGCGGGAAAAAGTACTCTTGCGCGTGAAATCGCAAAGCGTCTCGGCTGCACATATATTGATACGGGAGCGATGTACCGTGCGATAGGGCTGTATGTGCTCCGCAAGAACATCCTGTCGGACGACGTCGAAAAGATAATATCCCTTTTACCCGAGATCAGACTTTCGATAACTCATGAAGGAGACGGTCAGCACATATTCCTGAACGGCGAAGACGTTTCGCATGAGATCAGGACTGCAGAAGCCTCCATATATGCATCCAACGTTTCCAAAATCCCGGAGGTGCGTGCCTTCTTGCTCGATACCCAGCGGCAGCTTGCCGAGCACAGCAATGCGGTCATGGATGGGCGCGACATAGGGACTGTCGTATTGCCGAATGCGGATGTCAAGATATTTCTGACAGCCACCCCTGAAGTCCGCGCATCGAGGCGTTACAAGGAAATGAAGGAAAAGGGCATGGATATTACTTATGATTCGGTCCTGGAAGACCTGATCTGGCGGGACAGGAACGACTCCACCAGAAGCACTGCCCCGCTGAAACAGGCTGAAGATGCGGTATTGCTTGACACGACCGAGCTGACGTTTGAAGAAAGCGTGCAAAAGGCTCTGGATATCATATACGGCCGCCTGGGGACCTTGTCGCCCCCAAGCGCCGGATAGGCAGCTGACGGCAGCAACAGCCGACACTATTCGGAGGATCCATACTGATGTTGTTCGTTATTTATTTTTATATAGTATCATTTATAATTGGGATTTTTTGCAGGATAAAGGTTACGGGAGCCGAAAACTTACCCGACGGCAGCGCTATCATATGCGGCAATCACACATCGTTGCTCGATCCGATAGTGATAGCTTTGGCAATGTACAGGGAAAGAAGGCAGAAATCCAAGTTCATGGCCAAAATAGAGCTATCAAGAGTACCCGTGCTTTCCTGGCTGATAAAGCCTTTTGTCATATTTGTGGACCGCGGGAACTCGGACAGGAAGGCGATCAAAGACACGATAGATCTGCTGCGCAAAGGCGAAAAGATCATAATATTCCCGGAGGGCACGCGTGTCAATGCAGGTGAAGACTCAAAGGCGAAGACGGGTGTGGCATTGATATCTATAAAATCGGAGGCGCCGCTGGTCCCGGTCTATCTGACTGAAGGCAAAAAGAACCTTTTCAGGTTTCCAAAACTAACTGTCTCGTTCGGTAAACCGTATTTGCCTCAGAAAGAGGAAGGCCTTTCGACTTCCGAATCCTACAGGAAAATAGCGGATGATCTGATGGGAAGAATACGTGCGCTGAAAGGTGAAGGCGTCTGATGGAAATAATTCTGGCCAAAAGTGCGGGTTTTTGCTTTGGAGTGGACCGCGCAGTGCGGATCGCCCTTGAGTCGGAAAGCGAGGATTCTCCATGCACTCTCGGGCCGATCATCCACAATGCCCATGTTGCGGACAGGCTCAGGGAAAAAGGCATCCGGCAATTGTCCGGAGTGGATGAGGCGGAACGCGGAAGTACGGTGATCATATGCTCACATGGCGCCCCGAAAGAGATCTATGATATACTTGATGAAAAAGGGGTAAGATATATTGACGCGACATGCCCCTATGTCAAGAGGATCCACAGGATCGTCCAGAAAGCAGGCGAAGAGGGAAGGACGGTCGTTATCGTCGGAGACCGCAGACATACTGAAGTTATCGGCATATCCGGCTGGTGCGGCGATTGCCTGGTAGTCGAAACACCCGAAGAACTGTCAGGTGTTGTTGAAAAGCTAAAGGACAGACCGGTCACTTTAGTGTCGCAGACAACATTGGACATGCAATTGTGGGAGGAATGTGCGGAAATAATAAAAAGGGAGTGTACAAACCCCGAAATTTTTGATACAATATGTAGCGCAACAATTATGCGTCAAAATGAGACTGCCGAACTTGCAAAAGAATGTGACGCAATGATCGTGATAGGCGACAAGAAGAGCGCAAACACGAACAGGCTCGTTTTGATAAGCAGGCGTTACACTCCGCATGTGAAGCATGTCGAAAGCGCAGATGAAATAGATCCAAAGGAGTATATCAAATTTTCTAAAGTTGGCATTACCGCCGGCGCTTCCACGCCGTCGTGGATAATTGAGGAGGTCTGTAGGAAAATGAGTGAAGAAGTAAAAAACACCGAGATCAGAGAGGAGACTGAGGTAGGGACCGAGTCCTTTGCTGAACTGTTGGAGCAGTCATTGAAAACACTGTCAGGAGGAGAAAAGGTGACCGGTATCGTTACCGGAGTTTCAGAAACTGAGGTGTTTGTCGATCTCGGTACCAAGCATGCTGGGTACATACCCATGTCTGAGCTCACCGACAGTCCCTCCGCCAAGCCAGAGGACATCGTGAAGGTCGGCGATGAGATCGAAGTATACGTAATGCGCGTCAATGATATGGAAGGCACCGTCATGCTGTCAAAGAAGCGTGTAGACAGCGTGAAAGGCTGGCAGGAAGTCGAAGCCGCCATGGAGAACAAAGAGGTCGTAGAAGGTTACGTACTTGAAGAAAACAAGGGCGGTATCGTAGTACTTGTCAAAGGTGTAAGGGTATTCGTGCCTTCTTCCCAGACAGGCATCCCGAAGGGATCGCCCCTTACCCCGCTGGTTCGGACGAAAGTCAGGCTGCGCATTACGGAAGTCAACCACGCAAGGCGCCGCATAGTCGGTTCGATAAGGCTTGTCCAAAGCGAAGAGCGCCGTGAAAAGGCAGCAAAGGTCTGGGCGGAGATCGAAGAAGGCAAAACCTATCGCGGCGTTGTAAAATCTCTGACATCCTACGGTGCGTTTGTGGACATCGGCGGCGTGGACGGCATGATCCACGTATCCGAGTTGTCATGGCAGAGGGTTCGTCATCCCTCAGACGTGCTCAAGGTCGGCCAGGAAGTTGAAGTTCATGTTCTGTCATTTGACCGGGACAAGAAGAGGATCTCGCTCGGGCTGCGCAAGCCGGAGGAAAATCCCTGGAACATATTCATGGCCAATTACAAAGTCGGCGATGTCATCAAGGCAAAAGTCGTCAAGCTTATGCCCTTCGGAGCTTTTGCCGAGATCATACCCGGCGTGGACGGTCTGGTCCATATCTCTCAGATATCCGACCGCCGCATCGGAAAGCCTGGCGATGTCCTGTCCGAGAATCAGGAAATCGACTGTGTGATCACTAATATCGACAACGAAGAGCAGAAAGTATGGCTCAGTATCCGTGCGCTTCTTGAGTCGGCCGCACCTAAAGCCGAAGAAGCAGATGATGCTTCTCAGCCTGACAGAGTCGTTGCTGTAAGCGAGGAAGGAAAGCTTGAGGTAGCTCCCGATGTAGCAGACGAAGTTTCTGCCGAAAGCAAACAGGAGAATGAGGGACAGTCCGTACAGGCTGAAGTATCGGATGAGAATACAGTCAGTGAGGAAGCAAATACTGAGGGCGAGCAGAGCGCTCAGGACGATGCGCCTGCTGAAAGCTGAGCTTATCGGTTGCTGAAGGCTGAACTTATAGTTTCTGATTTCGGGCTCGATGTAAAATGATAGGGATGCCCGGCAGAACTCCATATAATGAGTTTATAAAAATGATGCGGAAACCTTTCCGCCTCATTTTCGCTTTTTTTCAAATGACGATAAGTTAAGGCGATACATCGGTATCGCCTGCAAAAGTATTCGGTAATTGATCTTATAAACTTTACCGAATATGATCTTATAAACTTTAACGTATATTCGGATTTTTCGTTGTACGCCTGCTCAACAATGTGACCGGCAGTATCGACTGATTTGGTATCATTTTGCCGTTGATCCTTTTTATCAGCATTTCGACCGAAAATTCACCCATTTGCTTTATGGGTTGGGCTATAGTAGTAATGTTGAAATAATCCGACGTATCAATACCGTCAAAGCCAACTATCTGGAAATCATCGGGGGCGGATCTTCCACGATCCTGCAAGCTTTTCAGGGCCCTCACCGCGAGTACATCGCTCGTTGCAAATATGCCGTCGACATCAGGAAACTTCCTGATCAGTTTATCCAAATTCCTGTGGAAATTCTCGGCAAACAGGTCTTCTCTGTCAAGAAGGAACTCGTAGCTTTCCACTCCTTGCCGTTTGCACTCATCATGAAAACCCAGGTGCCTTAACTTGGCGGGCATGTATTCGACTACCGTATTCCCAAACAGCAGCGGATGCTTGCATCCTCCCTTTATCAAAGTCTGCGCCGCCAGGACCCCTCCCATGTAATTGTCGCAGCAAACAGAGGGAATGTTTTCGACTGTGCGTTCGATACTGATCATCGGCAGTTCATACTCTGCATAAATCGAGGCATCCTCAATACGACTGCACAGCAGGATACCGTCAACTTTATTAGCACGGAGCATCGAGACCATTTCACGTTCCTTATCATGATTATTTCCCGAAGTGCAGAGCAACATCTTATAACCATTGCAGTAACAGGCATTTTCGATCGCTTCGGTCAATCTGCTGAAGAACGGATGGTCAAGGTAAGGTACGATGACTCCGATCAGGTTGCTTCTTTTTTTAAGGAGCGACCGGGCGACTTCATTTGGCATGTAGTCAAGCTCTTCCATCGCTTTATGTACTTTTCTTCTGGTTTTTTCACTGATAGCACCTCTGTTGTTAAGAATCCTCGATACGGTCGTAACAGAGACGCCAGCCAGTTTTGCGACGTCTTTAATGGTTGCCAAGAAATCACATCCTTTTATGTGAGTGTTTATGGCATATCAGTGTTTGGATCCGAGATATAAATTTTGCATGCAAATCAGGTAAATAAATGTCAAGTTATTACCCATTATAGAATAAATATAAAGAATTTGCAATAAAAATCAGCAATAGCGCAATTAAATCAAGGTCAAACTGCCATGCGGGCAGTGGTGCCGTGATGAACACCTGATGTGATGAAAACGATTGACAATCACTTTATTATGCTATAGAATTATAATCATAAAATTGCAAAATGCGGGTGAAATGACATGAGCAACTTTATGGGCAATACAAGAACAGACTTGATCGAACTGTTATCAGATAATGGATACCTGAATAAGAAACTGCAGGAAGTTATGGATTTACAGATAGATACAGACAGCATCCCTACCGGTGATATGCCTGGCGACAAGGTGGCGATCGGTCCCGATCATATCAAAAAAGCAAAGTTGATCCTGCCGAAATTAGTAGAGCTTCTTGGACCGGTACTGAAAGACAATCCTTTTCAGAGGGCAGTAGTCTCGGTATACGGCGGTTCGGGTGTCGGCAAGTCAGAAATCGCATCATTGCTGTCATATTATTTGAACGCTCTTGGATTAGGCAGCTATACACTGTCCGGTGACAACTACCCCCACAGGATCCCCAAGTATAACGATGCGGAAAGACTGCGCATTTTCAGGCAAAACGGGGTCAGGGGACTTATTTCAAAAGGGGTATACAACAGGGAGATCGGTGAGACCCTGAAGGAGCTTCAGCTGAAAGGCTGCGATGCGGACCCCGCCAATATAAAGGATCATCCCTGGATGTCGGTATACCTGGATGCAGGAGCATGCGGACTGAAGGATTATCTGGGAAGCGAAAAGGAAATCGACTTCAAAGAGCTGAACGGGATCATATCGCAGTTCAAAAACGGTGCGGATAAGATCTATCTCAAGAGGATGGGCAGGGAAGAGCACGAGTTATGGTATGATCTGGTCGATTTTGGGAATGTTAACGTTTTAATTATAGAATGGACCCATGGAAACAGTTACTATTTAAGGGGTATAGACGTTCCTGTAATGCTTAACAGCACCCCGAAAGAGACTCTTGAGCACAGAAGAAAGAGGAACAGGGACGGCGGAGTCGACAGTCCGTTTACAACGCTCGTATTGTCGATAGAGCAGGATCTGCTCGTCTCACAGGCTAAGAGAGCGAAACTTATCGTATCCAAAAGCTGTGAGATACTTTCATACGAAGAATTCCTTAAAGTAATGATGCCGGACAGTGAACAGTAATCAAAGTGAACAACAATTTAATTGTTTAAAATATTGATGAGGTGAAAGATATGTCAAAACTGAAGATCGGTATTATCGGGTGCGGCGGGATCGCCAATGACAAACACATGCCTTCCATGGCAAAGCAGCCGGACGTTGAGCTTGTCGCGTTTTGTGATCTTATTCTTGAGCGCGCGGAAAAGGCAGCTTCTCAATATGGTGTAGCCGGAGCGAAAGTTTACACCGATTATCGTCAGCTCCTGGAAGATAAAAGCATAGACGCAGTACATGTTCTGACGCCGAACGTTTCGCATTGTGAAATAAGCTGCGCTGCAATGGAGGCCGGAAAGCATGTAATGTGTGAAAAGCCCATGGCAGCAAATGTCGAAGACGCACAAAAGATGATGGATACTGCCAAGCGTACAGGGAAGCTGCTTACGATCGGTTATCAATATCGTTTGATGGATACCCACTTTACAATGAAGCGTTATTGCGATGCCGGTTACCTGGGAGAAATATACTATGCGGAAGCTAACGCCATCAGACGCCGTGGTGTTCCGACGTGGGGCGTTTTCACAGACAAATCGAAGCAGGGCGGCGGACCTCTGATAGACATCGCTACCCATGCTCTCGATCTGACTCTGTGGATGATGGACAACTACGAGCCAAAGAGCGTCACAGGTGTGACCTTTGAAAAGCTTGGCAAGTACCTCGGGCCGGACGAGCAGGGCAACACTATGGGTGTCTGGGATCCTGAGAAGTATGAAGTGGAAGACTCGGCTTTCGGATTTGTCGTCATGAAAAACGGTGCGCTCATAAATGTCAAGTCTTCCTGGGCGCTCAATATCGTCGATAACGGTGGCATGGTCAGGCTGTGCGGTACAAAGGGCGGACTTGATTCAAGCATGGAAGGCGTGAGGCTCAACCAGGTCATCCTTGGAAAGCAGACCATAACGAACATTGAGACCGTCTCCCCGTTCGGACGGGTACATCCGAGAAATCAGGTCATGAATCCGAATGATGCAGAGGCTACACATTGGGTCAATGCACTCAAAGGCCGCGGAGAGCTCTTCGTAAAACCGGAACAGGCATTTGTAGTCACTAAGATCCTTGATGCTATCTACAAGTCTGCGGCATCCGGAAAGACGATATATTTTGATTAACATTCAGCCGGAGGAAAGCAAATGACGGTCAATGAAAAGCTCCTTAACCTGAAGGAGAGAGCCGACTGGAATGCCAGGGAATGCATCTTTCCGTTCTGGACCAGTGAATATATACTGGATGAAGAAAACGGAGGATTCTACGGCAAAGTCACCCGGGACATGGAAATAGTCAAAGACGAGCCAAGGTCACTTGTCCTTACGGGCCGCATGGTTTATGCATTTTCCAATGCCTGGATGCTGTACAGGGATGAAATTTATCTGGACCGCGCAAAACGCGCATTCGATTACCTGGAGAAATACTTCTATGATCCTGTTTATGGAGGAGCATATAGCACA
>JAAYMG010000064.1 GCA_012521525.1 Clostridiales bacterium
ACCATCGCAGTCGGATGTGTAAAAGAGTTGATCAGCCAGGGTATACGTATCCCGGATGATATCGCCGTAACCGGTTTCGATGACTCATATATGGCGGAAACCATCATCCCCGAAATCACCACAGTGGCACAATCTTATCATGAAATCAGTGCCGAAGCCATCCGCTGCTTGGATCTGATAATACAAGGCAAATCCAACATTGGCCGAAAGATCATAATCCCACATACACTGATAGAACGCGAAACCACTTAGGGATCGATCCACGGATATTGACATTGCAGGCTGAATTGCTTTTTTTGAGTATCTCATATTGCCTGAACCCCTCCTTCTCGTCAATCGGAGAAGCAGGGGTTTTTTAACTTTGGATCCAATGATCAAAAGGACACATCTCTGGCCCAAAACCCCATCTTTTGAGCCGGTCAGTGAACTTGTCCCCGTTTTCCATAACAGGACCGCAAATATGCTTTCTATTATCTCGAGGTCCTGTTGTGGAAACCGCGAGTATGAAAATCCACATTCACTTCTATGTCAGCTTCGCTGAAAATATCGTCCCAGTCATCCTTGATTTCTTCCCACAGCCGGAAGTCAGTCGACCTGACGGTTTTCCAAAAATACGCCACATCCGCTTTGAACTTCTTCTGCAACGCATCCAGGGTGTCATATATACGCTTTTCCATTTCATCGGAGATCTGCACTTCAATGCCGCGTAAAAACTCCGATTCCATGACATCTGAAGTTTCCGACCAGTTTTCGGTTATATCTCCTTCGGCAATTATGCTCACCTTGAAAGATATCCTGTCGTCTTTTATTTTAGGTTCGATTTTGTGTTTTTTTATATTGAGAGTAGTGTTTATGACATTTCCGGACTCCTTTTCCTCAATGGAAATGCTGCTCAACACCGCATTTCCGTTGAGCCAGTTGAGCCCTTCCGTCTCCCTTTCGTCCAGGAATCCAAGCAGCTTGTATTCTTTCCCGCAGATGATCGCGGCGCCTTTCAATGCTATGGATTCTTCAAAAGAGACCTTTTGGACTGCAACGCTCGAACCGGCGGCGAAATCCTTTGCCAGGTCACCAAGCGACCTCTTGAATTGCTTTTTCGATGTTCCTGTTTCTGTCGTTACCATCCTGTCGATTTCAAATGCCGGCATATGTTCAAGTTCGGGTTCTCTGCTGAGAAGTGAACGGGCTTCACTTTCGGATATCAGCACATAAGCATTGCGCGGCACTTCCCAAAATGCGAGCAGCGTATGCACGAACCTATATACATCGATCGATTTTGCGGCCTCTTGGCTGATGACTATTATATTCAAATGCTCAAAGTTCGGTATCCTGCTGCTTACGATATCAAAATCCTGCAAGGTCTCGAATATGCTTTCTCCCGAGCGCGACAGATTAAAATATGCTTTCGAATCCTTGAAACCTGTCTCGGGCTCTCTTACGCCGTTGGGATTGACGAACTGGGTAGTCATCGTAAACTTATCATCGCTCCCGCTCTCTTTATCCACTGCCATTGCAACTACCAATCCCAGTTCCTCAACCTCATGTCTGTCCCAGCACGCAGCACAGGTAAACATGATTATTATCAGCGTGAATGCTGATATTTTTTTAGCCTTCATTTCTGCTTAGCCCTCCCCCCCTTTTTATTCCCTCTGATCAAAGATATGACAAGGAATAACATGGGGACGACCAGTCCTATACCTAACCAGGTATAACCCACTGCGCTTCCCATGATGAAAACTTCTCCGAGGTCATGTGGCACCAGCGCCACCAAATATATAAATGGTAAAATGGCAAACAATGCATTCCTGTATTTTACGGGAAAATTCTGGCTGATACCCACTGCAGCCAAATACTGTACGCCTAAAAAAGTTGTATATATGCTTATCATCCAAATTATGATGAAAAACAGTTTGTAGTTTTCTATGAATCCTCCAGGCAGGTATATTTCAGCAACAAGGCTTGAAGTTGGCCATGCCAGGTTCTTTATCTCGTCGATCGACATCACTCCGATCGTGATCAAAACTACCGCCGTATTTATTACGGTTGTCAATATCAGCCCCTTGAACAATGACTTCATGGCGTCTTTTGGTTTCTCCATCCAGGCGGTCGTAACGAATATGATCTCATACCCCGCATATATCGTCAGCGAACTGCCAACACCTTTCAGCAATGGGGTTATCCCATTTCCGAAAAAGGGAAGGATGTTGATTATTTCAAACTTTCTCATGCTCAGCAGCAATATGCCGACCAGAAGAACGATGACTATCGGGAAGTATATTTCGAATGCTTTCAGGATCGGGTTTATCCCGCCGATCGCCTGGTAAGTCGCCACCCAGATGAATGTTATCATCAGCACCTTTTCAGGAGTCCTATGCAGAAGGTATGTCGATACGATCTCGGACAAAATCCTTGTTTCAAAACCAGCGATAAAAATAAAGTACAGGATGGCGATCGTATTTGCCACAGTTCCGATAACCGGCCCGACGACTTCCTTGCTGAACTGAAAGATCGTCCTCCCGGGATACCTGTTGCACAGGATGACGGACATCGCACCGGCGATCATCGTTAGCAATCCGGCCAGCAGGACACTGATCCACGCGTCCGGCGTTTGCACCGTGTCTACTACTTCCCTGCTGACCGTAAGGATCCCGGCACCGATAACAAGCGAAAATACAGCAATCGTAACTTGCCTGGAAGTTACGGTGTCCTTATGATTACCCATCGGTCAATCCTCATCCCCCTGCCTTTTTTCGTCCCTGTTCTTGAGTGTTCTCGGTCTTCTCTTCATTGCAGGCATGGGCAGCCTGATCAGGAAATCCTTCATATCGCCCATCCTGAACGGGGCCAACGGGCTCATATAATCAAGGCCGAAACTTCTCAGCTTGGTTAGATTCGCGGTGACCATCAGGAAAGCCATCACAACGCCATACAGCCCAAATACACCCGCAGCGAATATTATAAAGAACCTCAATATTCGCATCGATATGCCTATCGAGTACTGAGGGATCGAAAATGATGAGACTGCGGTCAGTGCGACTATGATGACCATGACCGGACTTACGATCCCCGCGTTCGTAGCAGCTTCACCGATGACCAGTCCCCCGACAATTCCTACCGCCTGGCCTATGGATTTTGGCAGCCTGACGCCCGCTTCCCTGAGGATCTCCAGGGTCACTTCCATTATCAACGCTTCAATAAGTGCAGGGAAAGGTATTCCCTCCCTTGTGGCAGCGGCGAAGATCACGAGCCTTGTCGGGATCAGTCCCTGGTGAAAAGAAATAAGCGAAACGTAAAATGCCGGTAAGAACAGCGAGATCAATATAGCTACATATCTGATGCAACGTATGAAGGTGCTGTAGATCCATCTGTCGTAATAGTCGTCCGGAGCCTGTATGAACATCGAAAATACAGTGGGTACGATAAGGACGAACGGCGTGTTGTCGACCAAAATGGCTATGCGTCCTTCCAAAATGGCCGCCGCCGTTTTGTCGGGACGCTCGCTGTATTGGACCTGCGGGAACACGGTCAAAATATTGTCTTCGATAAATTGCTCAATGTACCCTGAAGCCACTATCGAGTCGGTATCGATTTTCGTTATCCTGTGGTCCAGCTCATCAACTATCTTCTGGTTGGCCACCCCACTGAGATACATGACAGCAACTTCCGTCTTCGTCCTACGCCCCAGGCTGTATTTTTTCACGGTCAGGCCGGAATCCCTGATCCTGCGGCGTACCCTGACGATATTCTCCTGCAGGCTTTCGATGAAGCTATCCCTTGGCCCTCTGATCGACGGCTCCCCGAGGGGTTCGTCCTGGTCCCTTGTTTTCCAGCCCGGTGTCGTAAAAATGAGCGCCCTGTTTGAACCGTCCAGTATGAATACCGTGTTGCCCTTAAAAATTTCAAGAACACATTCGTTGAGCTTATTCGTCTCGGCCACGCATCGGGCGGTGACGACCGAGTCCTTTAGCCTGTCGATTTTCACGGGACCCGGCAAAACACCCTTTGCCTTGCCAAACTCCTTCAGTATCGGCGCAATTATATGCTGTTGTATTGACTGATTATCAGCAAGGTTGTCAACATATACTAGAACGGCATTCTGCTGGCCGTCAAGAAGCTTCAGGAATCTGAATACCACATCGGCATCCTTGCTCACATACCTGTTCAGCAATTTTATATTTGACGACAGCGAGTGTTTCAGGAAAACGTCGTGATCGCTGTCTATCTCTTTCCCCGCCATGGATGGCATACGGTCATTTTGTCCGTTGTCCTCTTTTTTCCCTATCCGCATATGAATGCAGCTTCCTCTCTTATCGGTGTATTATGCGTGCATGGACCGATATCATCCCAGCTGTTTCCTGATCCACTGGCAAAACTTCGAAAGCCCGATCGGAACGATCAAAATAACGATCAGTTCTGCAGCAAGCTGCAGGTAACCTGCAAGCTTCAAACCTTGCAGCATTTCCGTCACCTCTTGACTTTGCGGTTTAAAATCTATCTTAGTCTTTATAACTAAGAGCATCTTTATTCAGAACTGGACATGCGCAGTAAAAAAAGCTCTGCCAAACAGTCAGCAGAGCCCTTATTTTTATATGCTTTTATTGCATTATTGCCGGTTGATCCAGTATAATTGATAATTTGCTATCAGATGTAAAGGGTAATTCACAGCGACCCGTATTTTTCCCCGAACCTTGCCCAGAACCTAAATGTGCCCGGCCAGGCCATTCCTCCGAATAATGCAAGGAGAAAATACCTTACCGCACTTGCCGCTCCTTCATGTCTGATGAACGATGCCATTACCGGCTTCAGACCGATCCTGATCGCATATACGAGAGCAACACCGACAAGGCATTTCATGATTTGTGCCCACCACTCCGCTTTCAGGTCGAACTTCAGCACACGCAAATCAACATACCATACTATCGGAAACGCCAAAGAAACACCCAAGATCGTGTATGCGTGCTTGACACCGTCGGCCGCAAATTTCACCGACTCTGCCCCGACCGCACTTGCGAAGGTCCTCTCGGAGAATAAAACAAGCAAAGCCGCAGCCATCACAAATCCAATGTTGACAAACAGACCTACCCGTCTGTCCGTTTCGGCACGGCGCAGAAGCGGGAACACAAAGGCAACAAGCAGCGCGCCTATTACCCATGATGTCAGGACATCGGCAGGAGTGTGCACTCCAAGGTACATCCGCGAAAATCCTATCAGGAAAATCACGGCGATTAGCAGGATCCTTAAGCCTTTCCGTTTTACGGCCCTAAACAGGCTTCCGAACAAAACAGTCGAGTTTTGAGTGTGCCCGCTCGGAAATGAATATCCTGTTGCGGCTGCCCTTGCGCTCTCAACTATGGTAAACATGGGATCGCGGACCCATGGACGCGGGATCTGGAAAAGGGCTTTGAGAAACAGATTCATTATTACTCCGACCATAACGGAATACATCATGCTATAACCGAGCCTCTTATCCAGGCACCAAAAGATTACAAACGCAACACCCAATATGATGACTTCGTCGCCCAGGAAAGTGATCATTGAGAAAAGGCGGTCAAGGACAGGAGTCCTGCATTTTTCCAGCAACCTCAGGATTTCCATTATGCGCTCTCCCAAATCAAAAGAGTGTTGAGCCAAATATATGTTTACTCAAAGAGTGAACTGTTCGTATGCGGCAAAAAACAGGCTGCAACGAACTCGTCCATATAGCTGGGGTATACACTGAGTTCCAGATATGTCATACTGCGTCCTATATTCTTAATAAGCTCCGCAGCTTTGTCAGACATGAGCATCGCATATGCTCCCGTCAGCGATGCATTCCCGATATAGCTGAACCTGTCTTCGGGCAGGTTCGGAAACATACCGATGCGGATGGCGTTTCTGATATTTATGCCGCTGCCTATACCCCCCGCGACAAGCACACGCCCGATCATGCCAAAATCCATTGACAGCGAGTCAAGCATCGTCATAATTGCCGAGTAGATCGCAGCTTTTGCACGTATAAAACTTTCAATGTCAGCCTCATCGATTGAAAGCTCTCCTGTCCTGCCCGATTCCCCCGCAAATGCAATGACGTATCTGGCCACTCCATACTCGTCGCGAAATATCCGTCTTCCTTCTCTTACGAACCGTCCCCTCGCATCTATGATGCCGCATGCGAAAAGTTCACCCACCAGGTCTATTATACCGGAACCGCAGATCCCGACCGGAGCCGTATCTCCGATCGTCCTGTATTCCGGATCCATGGTCTCGGGATCTATCGTCACGGCTTCGATCGCCCCGTCGGTGGCGCGCATCCCGCAACTTATCTCGCCGCCTTCAAAAGCGGGACCTGCGGAACAGGCGCACCCCATCAGGAAATCACGGCTGCCAAGAACTATCTCCCCGTTTGTCCCAAGGTCTATGAACAGCGTGAATTCGTCGCGGTTCCACATCATGCTTGCGAAGACCCCGGAAGTTATGTCTCCTCCGACATAGCTTCCCACATTGGGCGCAAAAATCACCGGGGCGCCGGGGTTTATGTCGACTCCGATATCACGCGCCCTTATATCAGCCAGCTCATAAAAAGCGGGCACATACGGCTCTTTTCTCAGGTGATCCGGATTGATCCCCGTAAACAAGTGGTTCATCGTCGTGTTGGCCGCAATGCTCAGACGGCAAATCTCCCAGGGGTGTATGCCGGCATCGCGGCACATCTTCTCTATAAGAGGATTTACAGTCTCATGAATGATGGCATCCTGCAGTCTTTTCAATCCCCCGGGCCTGGTCGACTCCACTATGCGGTTGATGACATCCGCACCGTACCTGATCTGGGCGTTTCCCGCAGATGCATTCTCAAGGATCATCCCGCTGCTCATGTCGGCCGCAATGGCGGATACGGATGTAGTTCCGATATCGATGGCTACGCCTATCGCACGCAGTGTTTGAGACATTGCGGCCGCATTATACACATATGTGCTGTCCCCGTTTATTTCAACGGCGCATTTCAGCTTAAAGTTTTCTTCTCTCATGATATCCGGAAGCATCTGCATGACCGGCAAAGGGATGACCACACGCTCAGTACCGGTAAGGGACCGAATACAACGCGCGAGCCGTTCATTGTCAGGCATGGGGTTGTCCACCGTCGGCGGATCCATTTCCGCATCGATGATCCTGAAACCGTTCTCAATTGGTATGGATGCCTTCCTTATTTCATCGATCGCCGCCTCAAATACGGCCCTTCCCCCCGGAGAATTCAAGTCGGCGACCCTCATCCCGCTTTGGTATGAGCCGGCCGTCCCGGGGATCTCCACGACGATGTCTCCGTCGGCATAAGTGCAGCACGCCAGGCGGATGCCACGGCTGTATTCATCATCGGAGATATGTATTGATTTTTCCGATTTTACCTGTCCTGAAACGACTTTCACCCTGCACTTTCCGCAGGAGCCGTTTCCGGAGCAGGGTGCGTCGATAGCTATGTTGGCTTTTCTTGCAGCGTCAAGCAGGCTTTCGCCGAAAGCGGCAAAGACTGCAACATCTTCGCCGCTTTCGGCCCTGAAGGTCACTTTGAACATATCCTGTTTCCTTTGGCTTTTGTGCTTATCAGTTAATAATTTTGTGCTTGTTTGTTTCCGCTACCGATTTCTAGCGGTAAAAATCATTCTTAAACAAGATTATTCTTAAACAAGAGCGATTATATACCTGTCATTTATCAGAATAACGGACTGTTGAATTTTCGAAACAGAGCCATAACGGATCGGGCTTCATATAAAATCACATGATCGGATCCATGGAGAGTGCCGGGTGGTTCTTCTCCGTCAGGAATTCCAGCACCTTATCCGACTCGGTAGCGATCGTCTCGTCGCAGATCATGTCTGTAAAGTTGTCGATACCGAGCAGCTCCTTCGCGGTCTTGTTGAGACGTGTCGCTATATCGTCTTTGAGCTCCTTGGGCATCCAGACGATCCTCTGTATGCCGCCTTCGGCCTTTATGAACTTCTTTGACGAGGTGAAGTGGCGTCCGTGTCCCATAAAGCCGGGGGTTTGCACGCCGCCGCCGGTCATGGATGCAAGTTCGCCGAATGTCATGCCCACCGGGGTCATCCCTTTGAATTCGCGGTTCACTATTATCACGCCGTTGGCCTCGGGCAGGATACCGCATATGCACTCGAAACAGCCGCAGCTCGTCATCGGGTCCTCAAGCAGCGAATAGAGCGAAACGCTGCTTACAGCCCCGTGCGATGCTTCTTCGACCGCCTTGTTTACAGACTCGTATATACCTTTTGCCTCGTCCAAACAGCCTTCCTTTTTGACCGGCTGTGCGGTTCCCGCAGGCTCCAGTTCCTTGGTCGCCTTTGCGTCAAGCCAGCTGACCGCACCGCAGAGACCCAGGCGTTCAGGCGTTACGACACAGACGTGCGCCGGAGCAAATGACTGGCACAAAACGCAGGTATAGAATGTATCAACACTTTCGTCCGTCATGGAGGCCAGGCGGGCATCTCTAGCGTTGTAACGCGGCAGGCCCTCTTTTTCAAGGAGTTCCCTGACTTTGTCGGCGTCGGTGATGATGGTGACCTGGCACTTATCCACGACGCTTTCAAAGTCGTCCATCACCATGTGGTATATTACTTCCCCAAAGTGTTTCAGCCGCAGTCCCCTCTCATAGGAGTCCTTGTTAATGCGGACGCGGAGAAGGTTTCTCTGACCGGTGTGCATTACACCTTCAATATAGTTGAGCCAGTAGTGGATCTTCCTCTCGATGACAGGCTCGAAATCCGCCTGCATCCTGGCGCCGGCAACCTCGACGAAAATGCCCAGCGGCAGGCTCAGCGGAGCCTCGCCGTCTATATCGGGACCTATCAGTGTGATCGAATGGTCTTTTATCTCATCGAGTTCCCTCATGGCGACAAGTTCGCATGTCGGAGTGACACCCACGGTAAATTCGGCATGCATGTCATTCCTGCGGACTATCTCGCCTTCAAATGCGGAGGCAAACGCCACAGGGATCGGCATCTCCTTGACCTTGATCTTAATATTTCTCAGGCTCAGTGAACGCTGAACAGTCTGGCTGTGATCGGTGCAGGACTCAAGCGCGCCGGGAACCTGATTGTCGCCCAGATCCACGTCTGCAACGACCGGGAATCCCAATGCGATCGCGCCTGCGCCGGCGGATACGACTACCTCGTTGAGAGGACCGAACGTGTTGACGAACGCAGGTACCCTCTCCTTAGTGTATGTAAGCAGTGTTTTCATATCTCCGGGCTGTACATTGCCGAAAATGAGCGCAGCACGGATCGCTACGGTCACAACATGGATCACCGATGTGACTCCATGGCCCAGCGGTACCACGCGGAACTCCAGGCCCATTCGGACGCCGCATTTTGCAGCCTGGTCTATTACGTTTCCTACCAGGAACGTGAGTATTCCCTTGCTCTGATAATCCTTGACAACGGCAGCCAGATCGTCAGGATTTGCGGCTTCGCCGATCACCACGGCGACCCCAGGGATATCTCCCGTGACGAGCGGAACACCGAGCGACCTGATGACAGCATCGGGAACGAACCCGATACCGCTTTCACTCTCGGTCCCATATGCCGCCTGCCCCGTTGCATATTGAAGTGCTTCAATGATCTCAGCCCCGACGGCGGTGGCAAGACCGGCATTGAGTGCCTCCCCCAGGTCATCTTTCCATGATACCAGGCTCTTCATTACGTCGACGCAAGCAGGAAGGTCACCAAGAGTCCTGACCTTTACGCCCGTTGCCGCATATATGGTCGGCAAAAAGTATGCCGTGTCAGGGAACGCCACTTTGTGGTCGGCCCCGAACTTCTCAATCGCGTCCTTTACCGCTCCTTCGGTAAGTCCCACAACCGCATTCGAACCTGCATAAATAAGATCTGTAAGCGCGCTCATAGTATAGCCCCTTTCCTAATATAAGTAAAAGAATGATCACATTACATACAAGCCTGAATTGCCCAAGCCTCAGCATAGTGACAAGGCGGCTCCTGTTCCCAAACTTTTATCCAAACTTGGGCTTCATCACCCATGCAAAATGATGAAACAGCAGGGTGATGTGTGTTGGATCCTCACTATAGCTCAAGATAGGAGTCTGCGTAAAGCGTATTGTTCTTTATGATATCGCAGGATTTTATGGTTTCCATCAGTCTCTGATCACAGGGGTTCGCTATGGCAGAGGTCAGCCCGCACTGCATAGCCATTGCTATCATTGCGGAATCCATTATCGGTCGGATGTGTTTCGGCATGCCGTTTGAAACGTTCGAAAGCCCGCCTGTCGTATTGAGGCCCATCTGGCTTATCAGGTTTATGGCTTCCAGGACTTCGGTCTGCTTGTCCTGCATGCCTTTTATGACCAGGAACAGGGGATCGAACCACATGTCCATGGGGTCCATGCCAAGAGACATGCCGCGTTCGAGCATTTCCTGGCAATAGAGCATGCGTTCGTCATTGTCGGCAGGTATGCCCTCCTTGGAACACAGCGCCAGAACGATGGCGTCATACTCAGCCGCCATATCTATGTTTGTGATCCTGTCACCCGCATTTGCGGAGTTGATGATCGGTTTTCCTTTTGAGCGGTCGTAAACTTTGAGTCCGGCCTCGATGGCCTTGCTGTTTACGGTGTCAAGGGACAGGGGAACGTTGTCGAAGTTCTCCTGCAGCAGTTTCACTATCCACTGCATGAGCTCTTCGCCGTCGGATTCGGCAGGTCCTATGTTAACGTCGATATACTGCGCTCCGGCTTCGATTTGCTCTTTGGCTCGCCTGAGTATGGGGCCCGGGTCCCTCTCGCTGAGCGCCTTCCGGATAACAGGCGATATGCAGTGGATCCTTTCCCCTATGACTATGAATTTTCCCATGGTCGACAGTCTCCTTATCCAGTATTATTTGTAATCCTTAAGGAATTTCACAAGCTGCATGGCTTCACCCGGTGCGACGACGATCTTCCAGCCGGGAAGCTTTTCTTCCAGTTCACCCTTCAAAACCGCAACCTTCCCGGGCAAAAGCAGAGTCCTTGACTTGATCCTGCTTTCGACCTCGTGTTCCTTGATGAACTTTGCGATCGACGAAGCACTGAACTTGCCGGCAGCCCAGGCCGTGAGGACTGAATAACCGCCCGCGTCGGCAATGAGCAGGTTTACAGGGACCCCCGAGCGTTCGATCTCGCCGGATACAACGAAATATGTGAGCGCAAAGTCAACGGTAACTGCACAGACAGCGTTTTCGTCCGCCCCATTGAGCGGATAGATACCGGGTTCGACCTTCATAGGCTTTTGCGGGTCGGTGAAAATATTCTGGCGGAGCCCGTAAAGCGGAAGCGCCTGGGCATGATCCATCGCGCTCATAACGATGATCGAGCCGTACTTGAGGACGAACAGGGAAGCAAGCGCAGACTGCATGAGCCTGTCTCCGGGCGCAAGCCTTCCCACATTCACGATCGTGGGATATCCGAAAGTCCTGTCCTGGTTCTTTATTGCGGCACGGCGGATCTGCACGGCATTTGCAAAGGCGTCTGCTATCGATTTGATGCCGACATCAATGATCAGGTTCTTATTCCCAAGAGACTCGAGTTTTGCAGTGTTGTCGTAAAGCTCGTCCAGATCCCTGCCTTTGACTCCGAGCACGACACCGTATTTTTGGGCCAAAGCATTCATTGCCTCAAGATTTTCACTGTCAGCGCCGTTCAGGATGGGCTTTCTGTCCGCGGCAAGCTCCAAAGCTCTTTCGGCCATTTCCGGAACACCGCAGCTGAGGATCAAAGCCTTGTCGGTTTGGAGAGCTCTCCTGACCAGGTCAAGGTAGCGGTCGTCGCCCTTGCCGGGGACATAATTGATATACAGGAACTCTACCTGCATCCTCTCTCCGATCCGTTCGTAGTCAATGCTTTCGGCACTTGCGAACGCCGCGTCGTTTTCTTCGTCCGCAGCGGCATTGCATACCGAAACCGAAAACAGAGTCTTGTTTACAAACGTCTTTTCGTGCCTGAATAATACGGTCTCGCCACCAAGGACGTATTCACGGTCTCCGGTGCCTGTCCTGATAGTCTTCATCGGAGGAGCGGCAGCGTCAGACAACTGCTCGAGGACCTCGGGCGAGAGATGCGGGCACTTGTCCATCGGAACCGCACCGGCAGCGACCTTCATCGCGAAGGCCATGCAGGTCGGGAACCCGCAATCCTTGCAGTTCGTTTTCGGCGTCAGCTTGAATATATCTATACCTTTAAGAGCCATGGCAATACTCCTTTTTTCATACGGATATTTAGTTCCGTCGGATTTTAACAGCAAATGAAATATGTACACCCGGTCGATGCTTCATTTGTTGGTGCTTCACTTTTTATATGCAGGCAAGCTTTCGGTCCGGTCAAAATATCCGGCACGATCATAACCATACATTAATGGCTGATCGCCTTAAATACCGATCGCCTTACCAATCAGGTACCATTGGTCGGCAAATCTGCCGGTCGGCCTGTCAGCCCAAAAGTGCCCTGATGAGCGACGATACCGTCTCTATGGATCGGGGATGCCTGAGTATGACCGCGTCCGAGCCCGATGCGAGACACGCAACGGCAGTCACGACTTCCATATGGACTCCCCTTTCCTCGGCGGGACCCCACTGAGGCATGTCCTCTTCAGGCAGCACCGATTCCTTTACATTCCAGGTCTCAAATGAAACCGGAGTTATGATCGGCATCTGCAGCATAGCGTCGTTTTGAGAAAGCGCGGCTGACCTGACCCTGTCCATGGTTGAGACAAGATATTCAAAGCCATATCCGGCAGCTGCAGACCCGGGATCCATCACGATGCTTTCGGTGCTTACCCCCAGTTGATTAAGCAGTATGTTGAGCTGTTTTGCGAGATTTATGTCTACGGAAGATTCCGCCCCGACCTTATGTCCGTAGGCAAGTCCGACCGCAGCTCCCACCGCCTTGTAGTTTTCTTCCTTTGCGGACAGGAACAGAGCGTTCCTGCCGTGGAGCGCCCGGGCGATCTTCTCAAACAAATGCGCGTCTTTTTCGGTATTCTTGCTGCCCGCGATCACCAGCGGGACTTCAACAGCTTCAGCAACTTCGCATGCGATCTGCACGCACTCTTCTGCCGAACGGTCATGCCCGTTGGGGTCCGCGCCCTCAAAATGCAGGCATACAAAGTCGGCCCCTTTGACCTGCGACGCTTTGCGTGCTATCTCCGCAACGGATCCGGCGCAGTCATAGTATTCCCTTATGCCGGCAGGCCAGTGTCCGACTCCCAGGTCGGATACCTCTACTCCTATTTTCGGCACCCAGTTCGACTGCGAGTCAAAGGTATAGAACGGGAAGGTCGTGGCACCTCCAAGTTCTACAGCATGATCGCCGGTCCCTATCTTTACGGTTTTGATGGATGAGTTGAAAGTCTGCGGTGTTCTCTTGAACGGCATATGCTGATATCCTTTCTATACTTCTGTATTGTTGTTAATATTTTAACAAACGTGGATACAACAGTCAATCGCTTTCGTCTTTCGCAATAATGTTTTAAAAAGCGGTTGTATTGACTGTTTGCGGCTGGTGGATTGCTGCTTAGAAGATGCCAAATTCAAAAACCGGCCTTTTCGATTATCCGGTACATCGCCTGTTTTGAAGGTGCATCATCCGGTAGGCTTACCGTTGGTTTCCCTTCGGCATCGTAATCATAAACCAGCTGATCGTATGGCACCACGCCTATCAGTTCAAGTCCCTGCGCCTCTATTTCCCGGCGGATGCCTTCATTGAGCTCCCCTTCAGGAGCATGGTTGACAATGAGATATATGTTCTTCGCGTTCAGCTCCAGCTCCTCGGCGAGCCTCTTGATCCTGCCAACTGCCTGGATCCCGCGGCGGGAGCAATCGCTGACAAGGAACATCGTATCAATAGCCGGAAGGATCCCACGGCTGACGTGTTCCATACCGGCTTCATTGTCCACAACAACATATTTATAACGTGAGGAATACTTCTCGATCTGCTTTTTCAAAATGTCGTTGACAAAACAATAGCAGCCCTGGCCCTGCGTCCTCCCCATAACGATCAGATCGTACTTGTCCGACTCGATCAGCGCATCGCCAAAGCGAAAGTCCATATACTCGGACTTCGACATGCTTGCGGGAATGGGGTTTACATCCATGCTTTCGGCCCTGGCCACTTCTTCCCTGATATCCCCGAGTGTCGTTGTCACCTTCTCGCCGAGGACTTCGTTGAGGTTGGAGTTTGCGTCGGCGTCGACGGCAAGGATCGGTCCTTCCCCTTTCCGTGCAAGATAGTCTATCAGCAGCCCGCACAGCGTGGTTTTCCCGGTTCCGCCCTTCCCCGCAAACGCGATCGTATATGCCATGTTTTGATATCTCCTTTAGGTTGATGAGTTCTGATTGTCTTCTTAGTTTGCCGATTGTACAAAACAAATGTTAAAAACCTGACTAAAATCAGCACTTTAATTATATCACCTGGGGCGGCATTTGCAAGCAGTTTTAGTTGCCGGTGCCCAATTTATTGACATTCATAGCCACATGGGATAAACTAAATACATAAATCAGCGCGTACGAAACGCGTTCATAATCATAGTGTACTTAGCCAAACTGAAACAGCGCGCAACCTGACCCTTTAAGAAATCGTGTGTACGAAACGCACAGGCAGCGTATGAAACGCCTCCGGAACGATATGCATCAAGGAGGTATATTTTATGGAACTTCGCGAATTTTTCGAACGGCACCCGAAGGTTGCCATAGCGTTTTCCGGCGGCACCGATTCCGCCTTTCTTTTGTATTCGGCCTCAAAATATGCGGAGGACGTCCATGCATATTTTGTTAAGGCCCAGTTCCAGCCCGATTTTGAACTGGATGACGCACGCAGGCTCGCGGAGGAGCTTGGAGTGCCGCTCACCGTGATACCGGGTGACGTTTTTGCCAACCCCGATGTCGTCAGGAACGACAGACTGCGCTGCTACTACTGCAAACGAGCCAATTTTTCTGCGATACTGGAGCATGCCGTGAAAGACGGGTATGAGCTTGTCCTAGACGGCACGAACGCTTCGGACGACCCATCCGACCGGCCGGGCATGCGCGCCATTGAAGAGCTTGGCGTGCTGTCCCCTCTTAAAGAATGCGGTCTCAGCAAAGACGAAGTAAGGAGGCTTTCCCGGGAAGCGGGATTGTTTACGGCCGACAAGCCGTCATATTCCTGCCTCGCCACGCGAATTCCTACCGATACGCCGATCGATCCGGAGTCGCTCAGGCTTGTTGAATCAGGCGAGATCGCCCTTTTCGATTTGGGTTTTTCCGATCTGCGGGTCAGAAAGATCGGCAGTACTGCAAAGATCCAGCTGACAGCCGGGCAGATGCCTCGCGCCGTTGAGTTGCGCGATGAGATCGTAAAAGCCCTTTCACCGTACTTTGAGACTATAGTGCTTGACCTTGTACCGAGAAAACCTTCGGTATAGGACCCTGGCTTTGATTTGAGTATTTTTGTCGTTATCAACAGCATAAACTGCGATATAGCAGGTAGCCGGCTCAAATAGATAATGTGATCAATATGGGCAGATGCTCCGTCGGCTATTTGCGGGAGGTCAATAATGGACCAGAAAGACATCAGGAAGTTGCTTGAGCAGGTAAAAAACGGTGACATATCCGTTGACGAAGCGATCGAAAAGCTGAAGATATCCCCTTTTGAGGACCTGGGGTATGCCAAGGTGGACCACCACCGGGGTTTGCGTCAGGGGACTCCCGAAGTGATATTCGGCGCGGGCAAAACACCCGGTCAAATACTGGGCATCGTGAACGCCATGCGAGGCAAAGGCGAAAAAAACATCCTGATAACAAGGCTCGCTCCTGAGGCAGCCGAAGAAATCGCCCGATCGATAGAGCTCTCGTATGATCCTGTCTCACGTATCGGACTTGTGGGCAGGAAAAGCGAAATAACCGCGACAGGCACCATTGTCGTCGCAACGGGCGGGACAAGCGATATCCCCGTTGCCGAGGAAGCCGCACAGGTTGCGGAGGCTCTCGGAAACCGCGTCGAGCGCCTGTACGATGTGGGCGTTGCCGGGATCCACAGGCTGCTGTCGAAGCTCGACGTTCTCATGTCCGCCCGCGTCGTCATAGCGGTCGCCGGCATGGAAGGCGCTCTTGCAAGCGTCATGGGGGGCCTTGTGGATTGCCCGGTCATCGCCGTGCCGACCAGCATCGGATACGGCGCAAGCTTCAACGGACTTGCAGCACTGCTTTCCATGCTCAACTCATGTGCAAGCGGAGTCAGCGTAGTAAATATAGACAACGGATTTGGCGCCGGTTACCTTGCCAGTATGATCAACCACATTGGAGGAACGATTTAGTGAAGCTGCTTTACCTCGAATGCAACATGGGCGCGGCCGGCGACATGCTTATGTCGGCATTATACGAGCTGTGCCACGACAAGGAAGCATTCATAAACATAATGAACGGCTTGCTGCCGAATGTTTCGGTAACGGCAGGCAAAGAAACGAAATGCGGGATCACGGGCAGCAGGGTATCGGTTATAGTTTCCGGAAAAGAGGAAGCAAGCGAAGATGTGGATCCGAAAGATATGCGCGATCTTTCGGAAGAAAGTGGGCATAATCAAAACAGCGTTCATAGTCATGGGCACTATCATAGCAGCTATCAGGGCAACGATGATGTTATCCATAGCCGTGATCATGTCCATGGCCAAAATCACAACCATGATCATGTTCTCCATACCCACAATGATGTTAACGGTGCCGTTCACACACACGATCATCACACACACGATCATCAGCCCCATGACACGGTCCACCACGAACACAGCTCATTTGAGGAGGTCTGCGATTTGATCGGCGGACTCCGTCTGCCCGGCAAAGTGAAAGCAGACGCAATAGCTGTATACCGGCTACTTGCGGAAGCCGAGGCACATGCTCACGGTTCGCCTGTCGATCATGTCCATTTCCACGAAGTGGGCACTTTGGACGCGATCGCCGACATCGTCGGGGTATGCCTGCTTATATATCTCCTTGCACCGGATCGTATTATGGCGTCACCAATACATGTAGGTTCCGGCAACGTTCGCTGTTCACATGGAATCCTCCCTGTGCCCGCACCTGCAACCGCACACATACTCCGTGGAGTGCCTATATATAGCGGCAGTATTCGCG
>JAAYMG010000065.1 GCA_012521525.1 Clostridiales bacterium
CATCCTGATTACTTCTTCTGATAACAACTATAGACAGCAAGAAACAAAACACCATGCTGAGTAGTTAAACTCAAGCACGGTGTTTTTGTCAGCCTATATATTGAACTTTAAGGGGTGATGGGATCTTTGTCCAGCTGAGACTTACGCGCATTGTAGAGAAATTCCAAATCAGGCTGAGTAAGGGGATATTCTCCGCCCAGCAAACGGGTGTACAGCAATGTCCGGGCTATGGATTCCACGGATTCCGTTAACAGATAGGCATCCTTTAATGTTTTACCCACGGTTACCAGCCCGTGGTTAGCCAAGAGGAAAGCATCTGTTTGGTAAATATAAGTTTTTACATCTTTGTAGATTTCCGGGGTACTGGGTGCACCATAATCTACCACGGGTATCTTGTCGTATAGGTAGATCATCTCGGTGTATGCCTTTGATACAATGGGTTTCCGGGCTATAGCAAAAGCAGTGGAATGAGGTGCGTGGCTGTGTACAATTCCTTTAACGTCAGGGCGCAGTTTATAAATGTGCAGGTGTAATGCTATTTCAGATGAAGGCTTCAGGGTTCCGTCTAATTTATTGCCTTCCAAATCGGTAACACATATCATTTCTTCAGTAAGCTCATCTTTGCATACCTGGGAAGGTGTGATGTATACATAGTCTCCGTTGCGAATTGATACATTACCCTCATTAGTGTTTACCATTTGTCGATCGTATAGTTTTTTTGCCACTTTGATTATTTCTAGTTTTATTTCTTTGTTATTCATATATATTGGTCATCCTTTCCAGATCATGTATAATTAAGTTCGCAAAATAAAAAGATGGAAAAACCATCGATCACTCCGAATTTGGTAAGTGACGAGCAAACCAAGGAGGAGTGAAAAACCGATGGCTTACTCTAATAATAGACTAAATCTAGAAAAAATGCAATTGAAATTTTTAGCTGATGAAGATCCAATGCTCTCTATGCTTAAATGGCTGTGTGAGCAGCTGATGGAAGTCGAAGTTGCTGCTAAAATCAATGCCTCTAAGTCAGAACACAATCCTGAACGCACAGGATACCGTTCTGGCTATAGGGTCAGACGTTTTGATACACGTTTGGGGACTATGTATTTATTTGTACCAAAAATCCGCAAAGGTGGTTATATACCATTCTTCGTCACTGAAAAAAAGCGTTCTGAAGCAGCATTAATGAATGTCATCCATGAAGCCTACATCAATGGTGTATCGACTCGAAAGATAGAAAAACTGGCAAAAAGTCTAGGCATTGATTCCATATCACGCAGCCAGGTTTCCCAGATAACCAAAGAGCTGAATGACCAGGTGACTGCTTTCAGGCAACGACCTCTGCAAGAGACATACCCGGTATTGTGGGTGGATTCCTTATACGAAAAAATCCGTGTAGGTCACCAGGTTAAAAACTTGGCAGTAGCTGTAGTAGTAGGAATCGATGAAAACGGTAAACGGGATATCCTGGCAATAGAGCCAATGTACGAAGAATCAGAAACAACTTACCAAAACTTGTTTGAGAATCTTAAAGAACGCGGTCTGAAGAATACCTGGCTTGTGATTTCGGATGCACATAAAGGGCTTGTTAATGCCATTCAAAAATCGTTTATTGGTTGCAGCTGGCAACGCTGCAAAGTACATTTTATGCGCAACATCCTTGCTCATGTACCAGCAAAGAGTAAACTGGAGTTTGCTAAGAAGCTAAAACAAATCTGGCTGCAACCTGATATAGAAAGTGCCAGAACCTATGCAAGCTCATTTATGGACACATATGAGCATCAATATCCTACAGCAATAGAAGTCTTAGAACAAGGACTTGAAGATTCGCTGCAGTTTTATGCCTTTAAACTAAATAGACCATAGGAAGATATCATCCACCAATATCCTGGAGCGGCTTAACCGGGAGATCCGGAGACGAACAGCAGTAGTCGGGGTGTTTCCCAACATGGATTCCTACATTAGATTAATAACAACTTACCTTATAGAGTACTCAGAAGAATGGGCCACAGGACTATCGTATATTAAGCCGGAAATTATTCAACTTACTAAAGAGGACCTATGGAAAGCAGCTTAAGTTGGGGCTCTGCCCCAAACCCCGTCCTCGCCGGAGGGCAGCCGGTCTGTTATAACAGACCGGGAAACAAAAGGATGAACAGCTAATGGGAAATCAAGGGTCAAGATAAACTCGCTTACGCTCGCCCTTGATTTCCCCGAAACACTTTCAAATTTC